>JACAFF010000028.1 GCA_013388455.1 Nitrospirota bacterium | reverse complement strand
GTTGATTGTCTGGATTTATAAAATAGAAGGGCTTCTGTTTCAGGGGAACTTAAGACTTTCAGATATGCGGTCACTTCTTATTTACCCCTCCCTTCCAAAGGAGTTCCTGAGCTTCATGCTATAGATAGAAAAAAGAAATTTAAAAGATAGAAATAATGTAAATTATAAACATAAAAATTAATCTAAATCAATCACCAATTAGTATTAAAAACTATAAAAAAAAGTATTATATAAATTTCAAACAAAAGTATTAATGATTATAATTATAATAATAGAAAAAATCAATTATTTATTTTGTATATATAATTAATTTGTATAGCTAAGACTATTTGGAAAAAATAGCAGATGAAAAAGGTGAAATTTAAGAGAACTTTTGAATGTTTTATATGGACAATTTTTTTTAAAAGTTTTATTTTAATATAATAATTTATCTATGCCTTATATAATTTGGAGGTAAATAAGATGTGTCTTGCAATACCATCAAAAATTATAAAGATAGAAGACTCAAGAGCTGTAGTAGATGTATACGGTGCACAGCGTGAGATTAGCCTACTTGTACTTGAAGAACCTGTAAATATTGGGGATTATGTTATTGTTCATGCAGGGTTTGCAATCCAGAAACTTCAGGAAAATGACGCAAAGGAGAGGCTCGGTTACTTTAATCAATATCTTGCTGCTTTAGAAAAAGAGGAGTTCCCCTCAGAGGAACCTGTAAAAAAACCACGTAAAAGGACAAAAACAGTTAAATAAAATATATTGTATATTTCCCCTCCTTACCAGAAACATTTTTTATGGAGTCTTTTTAATGCTTAAAAATGACCGCTGGATTAGAGAAATGGCAAAAAAAGGTATGATAGAGCCTTTTCATGGAGAAATAACAGGAAAGGGGATTATCTCATATGGAGTTAGTTCATATGGCTACGATATGAGAGTATCTGATGAGTTCAAGATATTCACTCCAAAAAAAGATACGATTATTGATCCAAAGAAGATCGAACCAAATTGTTTCGAAAATTTTAAGGGTGATGTTTGTATAGTTCCTCAAAATTCATTTGTCCTTGCGCGTTCTCTTGAATATTTCAGGATTCCAAGAAATGTTCTTGCTATATGTCTTGGAAAATCAACATATGCAAGATGTGGAATAATTATCAATGTAACTCCACTTGAACCTGAATGGGAAGGATACGTCACAATAGAAATATCGAATACCGCACCTTTGCCTGCTAAGATATATGCAAATGAAGGTATTGCACAACTTCTATTTCTTGAAGGTTCTGAAATTTGCCAAATTTCTTATGCAGATAAGAAAGGGAAGTATCAATCACAAAAAGAAATAACAATAGCAAAGACTTAAAATGATAAGGAAATAGTTGTGCTAAAAAGCAACAAGTTAATACTTGCTATAGATGTATCAGAACCAGATTATGCAATCGACCTCGTTGAAAAATTTAAAGATCATATTGAGATTTACAAGGTAGGTTTTGAACTTTTTAGTGTAGCAGGTCCAAGTATAATTGAAGAAATAAATAAAAGAGGGAAAAGAGTTTTTCTTGATTTAAAATTCCATGACATACCTCATACAGTTGCGAAAGCATCTATTGTAGTAACAAAGCTCGGAGTACATATGTTTAATGTTCATACTTCAGGTGGTTTTGAGATGATGAAAAGATGCAGAGAAAGTGTTGTTGAGTTATGCCTTAAAGAAAATATAGATCGTCCCAAGATTTTTGGGGTAACAGTTCTGACAAGTCTCTCACGAGATAATCTCAGAGATGAACTCGGGATACAACATAGTGTTAGAACACATGTTAGGCATCTGTCAGGTCTTGCACTAAAGGCTGGCTTAGATGGTGTTATATCATCTGCAAGAGAAGCTGAGATAATTAAATCTCATTGTGGTCAGAACTTTCTTGTAATATCACCCGGCATAAGGCCTTCATGGACTCCTCCAGATGATCAGAAAAGAACAATGACTCCAAAAGAAGCAATTAGGGGAGGTGTTGATTACATTGTAATGGGAAGAGCTATAATTAACCACAGTGATCCCCTCAAGGCTTTAGAATTAATAAAGCTTGAAATGGTTACTGCCTGATTATCTTTAGGTAAATTTTATTTGAGAAATTTCAACCCGGCTGTTGAATATAAATCACCATTTTTTCTTTTAGACCACATAAGTTTTGCTTTTAATCTATATCTCCCAAAATCAACATTCACAATATCACCTCTTGAGATATGAAGATTATCTTTAATTTTTATTCCAACGCCGTTTAAAGATTTATTGAAAGTTCTAGCTTTAATCTTATTTTGATTATACGAAAAAACAAGTGGCCTATCATTTTTCTTACGAAAGTCATTTCTTCTATCAATTCCAAACTTTCCACTGAAAGTAACATTGCAGTAAGGGCAGGGTCTAAAATTTTCTACAGATAATGTATAAGAATCTCTCTTACAATTTGGACATTCAATTCTAATCATATTGACCTCTTTAAATATCTTATTAAATATCTTATTAAAATTTAGCATAAGCTTTTTTAAAATGGTATCGTTAAAATTGTATTTAATTTGTAGTATTTTTACTACAGAAGGTCATAAAGAAATAATAAAAAAAATTATGTTATAAATTTACAATTAAGACATATTTTTTCTTGAAAACACACTAAATATCGGATAACATTGTTCTTATGCTTGATAATTTTTTTAAACCAAAATCTATAGCAGTTATTGGAGCATCAAGAACTCCAGGTAAAGTTGGATACGATATCCTTAAAAATATAGTTCAATATGGATTTGACGGAAAGGTTTATCCAATTAACCCTGGCGCTTCAGAAATTTTAGGAAAGAAGACATTTCCTACAATTATTGATGTTCCTGAAAATATTGATCTTGCAATAATAGTAGTGCCAGCAAAAAATGTTTTAGAAGTTATCGAACAGTGCGGGAAGAAAAAGATTGATTCTGCAATTATTATTACAGCAGGTTTCAGAGAAAGTGGACTGGAGGGTAATAAACTTGAACAGGAATTAATAAGAACAGCAGAAAAATCAGGAGTCCGATTTATAGGACCAAATTGTCTGGGATTAATAGATTGCCACTCAAGAGTGAACGCTTCTTTTGCTGCAGGTATGCCTGAAAAGGGAAATATAGGCTTTTTTTCACAATCTGGGGCACTATGCCTTGCTGTGCTTGATCGAGCTTTACCAGATGAAATAGGGTTTTCAAAATTTATAAGTATGGGAAACAAGGCAGATATAACAGATACGGATATAATGTTAGCTCTGGCTGAAGATGAGAACACAAAAGTAATTATTGGATATATTGAAGGTGTAAGTGACGGTAGAAAGTTTATGGAGGTAGCAAGTCAGGTAACACGAAAAAAACCTTTGATAATACTGAAAGCAGGTATAACAAGTTCAGGTGCAAAGGCAGCATCGTCACATACAGGGGCACTTGCAGGACGTGAAGCTGCTTTTGATGCAGCTTTCAAACAGAGTGGAATTATCAGGGCACATACTATAAATGAACTTTTCAATTATGCAATAGCCTTTGCAAATCAACCTTTACCAAGAGGGCCGAATGTTGCAATTATAACAAATTCAGGTGGGCCAGGGATTCTTGCAGCAGATGCATGCGACAAAGCAGGCCTTCAGCTTATACCCCTCCACAAAGAATTAGTTGATGAACTGAGAACTTTTCTGCCACCTGTTGCATCATTTTACAATCCTATCGATATCCTGGGAGATTCTGGTGCTGACAGATACGATAAAGCGATCAATACTGTATTGAAAGATGAAAGGATTAACGGGCTTATAGTGCTCCTGACACCAACGGCTGTTGTAAATGTGCAAGATACGGCAATGTCAATTGTGAATATAACACGGCTGATTGACAGGCCGATTCTTACATCATTTATGGGGAAAAAGACTACTGAACAAGCAAACAAAATTCTTACAAAATATAATGTACCTAACTACAATTATCCTGAAGATGCTGTTGCTACATTTCATGCAATGTACCATTATAATGTCTGGATAAAGAAGAAAGAAAAGACTTTTCAAGAATTCAGCGGATTCAAAGAAAAAGCTAAACATATTTTCAATAAGGTCAGAGGCGAAAATCGTGAGAGACTAACAGATTCTGAAGTTCATGATGTATTGAATGCTTATGGATTTTCTCAACCTAAAGGTTTATTTGCAAGAACATCAGAAGAGGCTGTTGCTGCTGCAAAGGGGATAGGATATCCTGTAGTTATGAAGATTGTTTCACCACAAATAATCCATAAAAGCGATATCGGTGGAGTAAAGGTAAATTTAAACAGCAAAAAAGAAGTCGAAAATGCTTTTTTTGATATAACTACACATTTGAGGAATATAATGCCAACTGCACATATATATGGTGTTATGATTCAAGAAATGATTATCGGTGGTAAAGAAGTTATAGCAGGAATTACAAAAGATCCTCAATTTGGACATATGGTTATGTTCGGACTTGGTGGAATTTATGTTGAGGTTATGAAAGACATCTCATTCAGGATTGCACCTCTGAGCAAAGAGGATGTCCATGAAATGGTGCGAGAAACAAAAACCTTTCCACTATTAAGAGGAGTTCGAGGAGAATCAGAAGCAGACATAGAGGCAATAGAAAATGCTTTATTACTTTTATCACAGATGGCTATTGATTTTCCAGAGATCGTAGAGGCTGATATAAATCCTTTACTGGTCAAAAAGCGTGGAGAAGGTATAATAGCAATTGATGCACGTTTTACCATAGGAGGTAATTGACATGGTTTCTTTATATATCGGTTCTACAGGAGGATATACTGGTAAAAGTCTTGTATCCATGGGAATTGGTAGCAAATTTATTAAAGATGGATTCAGGGTTGGATATATAAAGCCAGTAGGCATACTGCCTGTAAAGATTAACAATATTCTTACTGATAATGATGCATGGCGTATTTACAGGGCACTTGAATTAAAAGACCCTTTATCCGAAATATGTCCTGTAGTTTTAACTCAGGAACTCGCTGTTAATAGTTATTTAAGGGATGTGAAAGGTCTTCTAACAAAAATAGTAAAATCATATAATTTACTAATAAAAAACAAAGATATCATGATAATCGGAGGATATGGAAGTATATATACCGGCAGTTACCTTGGTGTTCAGGGATTGAAGATAATAAAACGTTTGAATGCAAAAGTTATTGTGGTGGTTAAATATGAAGGTGAATACATTGTTGATTATATACTTCAGGCTCAGAAAGACCTCGGAAAAAGACTTCTCGGAGTTATACTAAACAGAGTGACACCAGAGTTGAAGCAGAGCGCAGAGGAATATGCATTACCTTTTTTAAGAAGAAAAGGGATTGATATTCTTGGAACCCTTCCATATGATTCAGTGGTTGGATCGGTTACAGTAGAGGAATTAAATGAAATCCTTGGAGGAAAAGTTTTATGTTGCCACGAAAAGCTCGGCAATCGCGTAGAGCATTTTTTAATTGGAGCTATGCAGGTTGATAAAGCAATAGAGTATTTCAAAAAGACAAGGAATTATGCAGTTATAGTTGGTGGAGATAGAGCTGATATCCAACTATCAGCCATAGAGTCAGGCTCTGTATGTCTTGTTCTAACTGGAGAATTATATCCAAGTGAAATCATTATAGCCAAAGCAGAACAGAAAGATATACCTATTGTCGTAGTACGTGAAGATACATATAGTATTGCTAAAAAATTAGAGAAACTATCAGTACGTATACGTCTTAGAGATGTAGCAAAAGTAAATCGTGGCATGAGACTGGTTGCTGAAAATATTGACTTTAAGCTCCTTTATGATAAGCTCGGGATCAAGTTGATGCAATAACTGAAAATATGTCCCCACTTTATTGAAAAATTACTTGACATTCATTAAAGCTTCTGATATATACTTTTCATGGAGATTTCTATAAAATTAGAGGATTTTTTCTGTCCTAATGAAACGTGCCTTGATTATGGAAAAAAGGGACTCGGTAATATTGTTATCTATGATACTTATGGGAAAAATAGAAGGAAACTTTTGAAATGTAAAACCTGTAATTTCAAGTTTTCGGAGAGAAGAAGCACTTTATTTTTTGGCTTTCATACAAAAGAAACAAAAATAAAAGAAGTAATATTTTATCTGCTTGAAGGAATGAGTTACAGGGAAGCAGCTACAGCTTCAAATCTTGATAAAGATACTGTTCAGAGAATCTGGAAAAGATTCTTACTATATTGCGAAGATACAATGGATAGTCTTTTAAAAGAATTCAATATAAAACTTGAAGATCTAATTATGCTTTTATATAAAAGAATACAAAAGAGGACAAGATAACAATGGGAAAAATTAGAGTTGCAATTGCTGGAGTTGGAAATTGTGCAAGTTCTTTGATTCAGGGTGTTGAATATTATAAGTCTCTTGGAGAACATCATTCAGACAGCTCGCTCGGTCTAATGCATTATAATCTTGGCGGTTATAGCCCTGAAGATATAATTTTTGTAGCTGCATTTGATATTGACAAGAGGAAAGTCGATAAACCACTCGCTGAAGCCATTTTCGCACAACCAAATTGCACAAAAACAATTACACGAAATATACCTGATTTTCCGGTAAAGGTTATGATGGGACAGGTATTAGATGGTGTATCTGTTCATATGGAAGAATATCCAGAAAACAGGCGCTTTATTGTTGCAAAAAAAAGAGCTGTTGATGTTGTAAAAGTTCTAAAAAAGAGTGGAGCAGATATTCTTCTAAATTACTTACCTGTTGGCTCTGAAAAAGCTACAGCTTTTTATGCCGAGGCCTGCCTGAAAGCAGGTGTGAGCTTTATAAATTGCATTCCTGTTTTTATAGCATCGAGCAAGGAATGGATCAAGCGTTTTGAGAAAAAGAACATACCAATTATTGGAGATGACATTAAGAGTCAGATAGGCGCAACAATTATACACCGAACCCTTACAAAGCTTTTTGAAGATAGAGGGGTTAAACTTGATAATACATATCAATTAAATGTTGGTGGTAATACAGATTTCCTTAACATGCTGAACAGGCACCGATTGATATCGAAAAAGATTTCTAAGACAGAGGCTGTTCAGTCACAACTTCAGATTCCTCTTCAGAATGAACATATTCATATTGGACCTTCCGATTATATACCCTGGCTTCATGACAACAAGGTCTGTTTTTTAAGAATGGAAGGAAGAATATTTGGTAATATACCGATTCATGCAGAATTACGTCTCTCTGTTGAAGACTCGCCTAATAGCGGCGGAGTCGTTATAGATGCAATCCGTTGTTGCAAGATTGCAAGAGACAGAGGTATAGGAGGTGTCCTTATATCTCCTTCAGCATATTTTATGAAACATCCCATTACCCAGTTCCCTGATGATAAAGCAAGAGATATGGTGGAAGCTTTCATAAACGGGAAAATAGAGAGGTAAATGCTTAGTGCAAGGCTTGGCCATTTTTTTGATACACCTCTCAGACCTATCCTGAAATATATACCACTTAGTCCAAATGTTCTTACTATTATAGGTTTTCTTATAACATCACTTGCTGCAGTTATTATTCATCGGAATATAAAGATAGGTGGTATTTTGATTCTTATTGGTGGTATTTTTGACATGCTTGATGGCATGGTTGCCCGTATAAAGGGAAGGACCTCAAGATTTGGTGCATTCCTTGACTCTGTCCTTGATAGATATTCTGATGCTTTTTTATTTCTTTCTATTGCATGGTATCTTGCAGGGAAGGGCGACAATGAAGGTGCATTTATCAGTCTTGGGACATTGATAGGCGCATTCTTAATCAGCTATGCACGTGCGCGTGCAGAAGGTCTTGGGGAATCATGCCACACAGGAATTATGGAACGTCCTGAAAGGATTATATTGCTAATTTTTGCAACACTGACCGGATGGATTGTGCCTATTTTATGGATAATGCTAATACTAACTCATTTTACTGTATTACAGAGAATATATTATGTAAGAAAAAAGATGAATCAATAATAAGTTTATTAAAATGTATAAACCAAATTCTTCTTGACAAGTTCATATGTCATTAATATAATTAAAAAAATCATGGTGGATATGGAATGACAAAGGCAGATCTGGTAGAAAAAATATTTGAAAAGATTGGTCTTTCTAAAAAAGAAGCACAGGATATTATTGAAATCCTTTTTGATACGATGAAACAGGCATTTATTGAAGGAGAGTCTATAAAAATTTCAGGATTTGGAACTTTCAACGTCCGTAAAAAGATGGCACGCAGAGGAAGAAATCCCAAGACAGGTGAAGATCTCGAAATAAGTCCAAGAAGGGTTATTACTTTCCGAGCAAGTAACCAGCTTAAAGCTTCTATGGGAAAAGAGAATGCTTAAATCTGCAGTAGAAAAAAAAGAATATACTTACTTCCCCGATAAGCTTTTTTATAAAATAGGAGAAGTAAGCAAGATAGTTGGAGTTGAAGCCTACGTTCTTAGATATTGGGAAACAGAATTTCCATTTTTAAAACCTCGAAAAAGCAAATCAGGTCAACGTGTATATGTGAAAAAAGATGTGGAGATGTTGCTTACTATTAAAAGGCTTTTATACCAAGAGCGTTATACGATAGAGGGTGTAAGAAAAAAACTTGGAATTAGTTCAGTAGCTGTCGAAAAAAATACAGAAAAGGATTTACAGAAAAAGGATGTTCGTCAGCCTGCCCTGGTAATAGAGCATATCAAAAAAAGGATCAGGGATATTCTAACCCAGCTTCAGTAATTAATAGACAATCGGGGCGTAGCGCAGCCTGGTAGCGCACTCGCTTGGGGTGTGAGTGGTCGGCAGTTCAAATCTGCTCGCCCCGACTAATAAAAATGAGGATAAATGAATACATTTCTTAACTGGTTAATTGAGACTATTGGAACAATGGGTTATCTAGGCATTATTTTTTTAATGTTTGTAGAAAGTACGTTTATCCCTCTTCCTTCTGAGCTCGTAATACCACCTGCTGGTTATCTGATCTCACAGAATCAAATGAGCTGGATTGGTGTTATAGCTTCTGGAACAGCCGGAAGTCTTCTCGGTGCCCTTTTTAATTATGCTATTGCTGTATTTCTTGGAAGACCTTTTATACTAAGATATGGAAAATATTTTTTGATTTCAGAGAACCGGTTCAAAAAAGGAGAAGATTTTTTTCTTAGACATGGTAACATAAGCACATTCATAGGTCGTCTTATACTTGGTGTAAGACATTATATTTCATTTCCAGCAGGACTTGCCAGAATGAATCTTAAAAAATTCTGCTTTTATACTGCAACAGGCGCGGGGATATGGGTATGCATTCTCGCATACATTGGCTATTTTGTTGGTAATAATAAAGATAAAATATTTCAAGCGAGCAGGCAATGCAGTGTCTATATCATAATATGTTCAGTATTAGTTATAGCAGTTTATATTATCTGGCATATGAGAAAAAGCAATAAATAAATCAGCTATTTTAATTTTAAACAGTCTTCCATCCAGAGGCAATTTACCTGATCGCAAATACCGTTTTTCGCTGTGCCAAAACAGTCAAAATTTCCTTCTGCTCTCTGTATAGCACGTATAATATTTTCTTTTTTCATATTACCAACTACTTTTATGCCTTTAGATTTTGCAATCCCTTTGACTTCTTTGAGTGTCATTATCTTCCTCCTTTTTTATTTTAAAATAAAAATAGCAAACTATTCACTTATTTTCAAGCTGATGTCAACTGCTTTAGCAGAATGAGTAAGTGCACCTATAGAGATAAAATCAACACCGGCCTCAGCGACTTCTCTTATATTCTCAAGATTGATATTCCCTGAAGCTTCAAGTAAAACCCTACCATTAGAAATCTTTACAGCTTCTTTTATATTGGAAAGGGGCATATTATCAAGCATAATCACGTCTGCTCCTGCTTCAATTGCCTCAACGAGTTCTTCAAGTTTCTGAACTTCTACCTCAATCTTAATAAGATGATAATGTTCTTTTGCTCGCATGACAGCTTCTTTGATACCACCAACGGCATTTATGTGGTTATCTTTAATAAGAATACCATCAAATAGTCCAAACCTGTGGTTATTGCCTCCTCCGATTCTTACTGCATACTTCTCCATAAATCGGAGACATGGGGTTGTCTTTCTTGTATCGAGTATTTTAGCCTTAGTACCTTTAATCTTGTTATGGAACATGCGCGTCAGAGTTGCTATTCCAGAAAGCCTTTGTAAAATATTCAGACTTACCCTTTCCCCTTTTAAAATTGTACTTGTCTTTCCAGAAACCTTTGCGATTATTTCACCTTTATGAACCTGAGTACCTTCTGAAAGAACCGCTGTAAATATTATTGAAGGATCAAGTAACCGAAAGACTTCTCTACAAAAAGGTATACCTGCTAAAATGAAATCTTCTTTTCCCTTAAAGGTTGCTATTGAGTGATTTTCTTCAGGTATCAGAAGGGTTGTTGTGATATCTCCGGTTCCTATATCTTCTTCAAGAGCAGTATGAATGATATTTATTACACTTGGAGGAATATCCACTCTATTTCCTTTTTAATAGCAGAGAAAAAAGACCCCAAACTCCTCCTAATACAGCACCAAGTGCAAGAGCAGAGCGCCAGTCGAGCACTGTTGTTATATCACCTTCTATTTTGTTAGAAATAACCAGAAAGGCAGAAGTATTTTCTGATTTTATATTCTTTGCAGCTAAACATCCAATAGCTGATCTACTTACAGATACATCTTCTCTAGAGATAGAAAGGGGTGTTAGTGAGTAATTTACAGAAACATGGTTGCCGGCAGTTATTGCACTAATACTTTGATTCAGATTTATCTCGTTTCCTCTGAGTAATCCTGAGGCACCCTGAGTGATATCTATTTTTTCGCCATCAATACTTAAAGCTCCAACCTGCTGAAGTTCTATGTGTCCCCCTTCAACAGCCCTTATAGTACTCTGTTTTATATTAATAAACTCACCTTCAATGAATTCCAGGTCGCTTTTTTGTATCTTATCTTTCTGCTTATTAGCCATTTTAGTCCTCCGCCTCTTTAAGTATTTTTTTACTTTTTAATATCCTCTCTTTAATATTAATTAGTTCTTCATATTTTGCCTTTTCCTTTTCAACAATCTCTTTTGGAGCCTTTTTAATAAAGTCTTCATTAAATAATTTCTTATTCAAAATAGATAATGATTCTTCGATTTTTGCCTCATCTTTATTGAGTCTATCGAGTTCAGTTGTAATATTCAATAAGCCTTTAAGAGGAATATATATTTCCATAGAGTTTTTAACAGAAGTAGCTGAATGGGATGGTTTCTTTACATTCATACCTATTTTTATTTCTTTTGCCCTTGAAAGCCATAAGAGATACTGAATGTTTTCATTTAATAATTTTTCTGCTTCGGTAATGAGTGTTTTTATAGATACATTGATTTTAAGAGATGGTGTAATATTCAATTCACCCCTTATTGTTCTAATTCCAGTAACAGCATCAATTAGATAAAACATTTCTTTTTCTGCATCATAATCCTTATGAACTGATTTAGGAAAATCTGATATCATTATACTTTCCTTTAGTTTTTCTTCGCTTACAATTGAATATTGGTTCATAATTTTTATTTTTAAATCCTTTATTTTCTGCCATAACTCTTCAGTAACGAAAGGCATGAAAGGATGTAGTAATCTTAAAGATGTTTCAAAAGTATGAAGAAGGCACCATCGTGCTCCACTTTCATATTTAGTATCCTGAAGGTCGATTTTAGCCATCTCAATATACCAATCACAAAATTCGTGCCATAGAAATTGATATATACTACTTGCGGCGTCGTTGAAACGGTATTCGTTAAGAGCATTATTTATCTGGTCAACTGTAGTTGAAAGTCTACTTAATATCCATCTTCCTGGAAGGGACATATAGATTTTAGATGAAACATTCTGAGTTTCGGTATTCATGGTTATGAACCTTGCTGCATTCCAGATCTTATTTACAAAATGACGGTATCCCTCAACCCTGTCTTCTGAGAATTTGATATCACGGCCCTGTGCAGCAAAGGCTGCAAGTGTGAACCTGAAAGCATCTGTTCCATATTTATCCATCATTATTAATGGATCGATAACATTTCCTTTAGATTTTGACATCTTATGCCCTTTCATATCTCTTATAAGGGCATGGATATATACATCTTTGAATGGCACATCATGCATGAATTTGAGTCCCATCATTATCATTCTTGCGACCCAGAAGAATAAAATATCAAACGCAGTTACAAGAACACTTGTAGGATAGAAGTTTTTCAGGTCGTCGGTATTATCAGGCCAACCTAATGTTGAAAATGGCCAGAGTGCAGATGAAAACCACGTATCAAGGACGTCTTCATCTTGTATAAGTTTGTCAGAATTACAATAAGGACATATCTCTGGTTCCTTTTTTGAAACAATAATACCTTTTCGCATTCTGCATTCATGACTTTTCATTTCATTACAATACCACACAGGTATTCGATGTCCCCACCATATCTGACGTGAGATACACCAGTCTCTGATGTTCTCCATCCATGAAAAATATGTGTTCTCCCAGATCTTAGGAATAATCTTAATTCTGCCATCTCTGACAGCTCTGATGGCTTCCTTGGACATAGATTGCACATTGACATACCACTGCTGGGTTAATAGTGGTTCAGTTACTGTCTTGCAACGATAGCAATGTCCTAATGCATATTTGTGTAGATCCTCTTTTTCAATTAGATTAAGTTCCTTTAAATCTTTCAAAACAAGTCTCCTACATTCGTACCTATCAAGACCTGCATAATTCTTCCCTGCAAGGGATGTCATATATCCATCGTCTCCAATAACTGTTATAAATTTCAGGGGAGGGTTCTGCCTTTTTGCCATTGCTTCATCATTAAAATCATGAGCAGGGGTTACCTTAACAGCACCCGTCCCAAACGAAGGGTCTACTGCTTTATCAGCAATTATAGGAATTATACGCTCTGTTAAAGGCAGTCTTACTGTTTTTCCTATAAATTCAGTGTATCTTTCATCATCAGGATTTACTGCAACAGCAGTGTCACCAAGCATAGTCTCAGGTCTTGTGGTAGCTACTGTTATATATTTGCTGCTGTTATCTGAAAGCGGATATCTTATATATGTTAGTTTCCCATCCAATTCTTCGTATTCAACTTCTAAATCTGAAAGTGCAGTGTGACAACGTGGACACCATTGAACTAACCTGTTATCTCTATATATAAGTCCATCTTCATAGAGTTTTATAAAAACCTCTCTTACAGCACTCGATAATCCTTCATCAAGTGTAAATCTTTCTCTACCCCAGTCGCATGAGGCCCCCAGTCTTTTAAGCTGGTGAATAATTCGTCCTCCATATTCAAATTTCCATTGCCAGACCCTCTTTATAAAATCTTCGCGTCCAAGTTTATGCCTGTCAAGGCCTTCAGATGCTAGTTGTTTTTCAACAACATTCTGGGTTGCAATGCCTGCATGGTCAGTGCCTGGCAACCAGAGAACCTTATATCCTGACATACGCTTCCAGCGTGAGAGAATATCCTGCAGTACTGTATTAAGAGCATGGCCCATATGAAGAGAGCCAGTAACATTGGGAGGGGGGATTACTAATGAATAATAAGGACCTACTGGAATCGATTCAGGGGAAAAAAACCCCTTTTTCATCCAATATTCATACCATTTTACTTCGATACCCTGTGGATTGAAGCTTTTTTCTAAAATTCCGACCTAATCCTCTCTATTTCCTTTGAAATCAAAGTCTCAGCAAGATCAGGTACAGTCTCCCATATCACCTTTTCAACCTCTTTTGTAAGGGACTCAAGTGAACCTTTTAACATTTCTTTAAGCATTCTCTCAACAAGGTCAGGTGCAACTTCCCAAAGTATCTTTTCGACTGAATCTCTCAAGACAGGCATGAGAGAGGTATTGATTAATTCCTTTAAATTAACAGAGGAGATTAATTCATCTATGCGTTCATGAACCGAATCCTTAAAGATCTTAATCAGTTCATCTTTAGTGGGAATTTCTGCTGCTGGAATACCGCTAACAACTTTTGCAGATTCAATTTCTTGGGTTTTGATTTCTTCTTCAATAGATGGAACTTCTAAAGGAATCTCTTCTGCTACTTCAAGGTATGCTTCTGAAATAGCTTCTTCAGTTTCTTCTGATTCTGTTGCCAAGACTTTTGCTTCAGTCTCTTCAGAAATCTGCTCAAATGACCATAAATCATCTTCATGGATGACCTCAGCTAATTCTTCTTTGCCTTCTTCTTTAAGTTCTTCGAATTTTCTTTCTCCTTCAATAGCTTTTAATGATAAAGCAGAGTTTATTTTATTGATTAGCTCCTGTGATTCAAAAGGTTTTACAATAAAGTCATCAGCACGTACCTGCTTTACCATTTCTTCATTTATAGGTTCAAATGCTCCTGCAAGTAGTATTACTGGAATATTACTTGTAATTGGATTTTCCTTAATTTTTTCACATAGCTGATAACCGTTTATTTTTGGCATTTCGATATCTGCAAGTATTATATCAGGCATGTATGTAGGGATAGCAGTCAATGCCTCTTCTCCAGTATTTGCAGTCTTAATATCGAATCCTTCTTCAGCAAGTATTAGCTCTACTACTTTCTGAATCGTAATACTGTCATCTGCAAGAAAAAGTTTATGTGCCAATGGTCACCTCATTATTTTTATATATCTTGAAGAATTTTATTGTTAAGTTATGAAAAAGTCAAGTAATATAATAAAGGCTTTTATTATAAAGCTCTTTTTTACTTATATTATATTGTTCTGCAATCCTTTGTACAGCTTCTTTCCTGCTTAAACCTTTCTTCATAAGGGAGTGTACTTCAGATAGAGCATCCTCTGGTAAAATATATTTTATAGAACTTCTTCCTTCAACTATGATTATATACTCACCGTATATCTTCGAATGTTCAAATAAGGGGAGTAATTCATGTATGAAACCTCTAAAAACTTCCTCATGAATTTTTGATATTTCTTTAATAATCGCTGCTCTTCTTTCAGAAAATATTTTATCCATGTCAATAAGTGTCTCAAAGACTCTATGAGGTGCTTCATAGAATATGAGAGTTCTGGTTTCGAAGCATAAATTTTTCAAAGCTTTCAATCGCTGACTTTTATTTGAAGGAAGAAAGCCAATAAAAGTAAACTGTTCTGTAGATAGTCCAGATAATGACAGAGCAGCGACGAAAGATGTAGGTCCTGGTATTACTGTTAAAGGTATTTTTTCTTCTATTGCTTTTTTTATAACAATAGCACCAGGATCTGATATACCAGGGGTTCCTGCATCTGATATAAGAGCTACTGATTGACCTGAACGCAGTCTGCTTATTATCTCATGCGCTTTGATCTTTTCCTTTGCACCCCAATAACTTATCATTGGTTTGGAAATACCATAATGGTTGAGTAATTTTAATGAATTACGGGTATCTTCTGCTGCTATTATATCAACCTCTTTGAGTATCCTTATAGCTCTCAAGGTAATATCCTCGAGATTACCTATTGGCGTAGAAACTATATAAAGAGTGCCTATCACTCTATCTTCAAAAGTTTCTTTAATCGTTTATCTGCTTTGACAACTTCATCCACACTATCTCCAGATAGATCCCATGAGTATTTTCCTTCGACTGAACGCTTCAGTTTGATCTTCACAGGTTTATTTACTTTTATCTGCTGAATTTCTGGTTGTGTTTTATACTGAAAATTTTTTGAACTTTCAGAACATGTTATTCCAACTAAAAATATAATAACAAAGAAAAAGAAAACACCAACTGTTAAAATAGTTTTTTTCATTAGTATTCAACTCCTTTTTCTGGTTTAAGATTCTTTATACCAGATATCATCCATCCAATGTCATAAGAAGTTCCACATTGAGGGCATATTAATCCAATTTTTGTTTTAGTTTTCGTTTTTTTAAAAAAAACATGGAAGCCTTTTGTGTAAGAACAATTCGGACAAACTCTAAACTCTTCTTTAATTTCCATGTTATTAGTACCCCCTGTATTTATTTGTTATAGGAAAACGCCTATCTCTTCCGAATGCTCTCTCTGTAATTTTGATTCCGGGAGGTGACTGTCTTCTCTTATATTCGCTCTTATCAATCATTGTGATTACATTACATATCAAATTAATATCTAAACCAAGAGATGCGATCTCTTCAAAGCTTTTATCTTCTTCAACATAAGCCTTAATTATGTTATCAAGTATCGGATAAGGAGGAAGTGTATCGCTATCTTTCTGCCCGGGCTTAAGTTCAGCAGAAGGCTCTTTTGTTAAAACTCTCTCTGGTATCAATATCTTTCGTGATTTCTTGTTTTTCCATTTGCTGAGTTCATAAACTAAAGTTTTCGGTACGTCTTTAAGTACAGCAAAACCACCAGCCATATCTCCGTAAAGGGTTGCATAACCGACGCTCATCTCCGATTTATTTCCTGTCGTCAAAACCAGCCAGCCAAATTTGTTCGAAAATGACATAAGGATATTGCCACGAATCCTTGCCTGAATATTTTCTTCAGTTTTATCCATTGCTAATCCACAGAATTCTTTTTTTAATGTATTTAAATAACTCTGAAATATATTGTGAATAGGTACTTCTATCAATTTTATTCCAATATTCTCTGCAAGTTCATATGCATCTTCTCTGCTTATTTTTGATGTATAAGGAGAAGGCATGAAAATACCATACACTTTATGTTTACCGATAGCCTCTACAGCAATTGTTGCGACAAGCGAAGAATCAATTCCGCCACTCAAACCTACTACAACCCCCTTAAAATCATTCTTCTTAATATAATCATGTGTACCGAGTACAAGAGCATTATAGATTTCTTCCAAGGGTTCAAAAACCGGTTTACATTTTAAGGACGGTTTGCTTATATATTTTCTTTTCATAGGAGTTTTCTTTTCAGTAAAAATCTGGATCTTTTCTAATGATCCTTTATTGAGTTTTGATATTTCTTGTCGTCTCAATGGAGCATGTAATCTTTTCATTATGATTCCTTCAAGATCAATGTCAGCAATAATGAGATCTTCTTTAAATTGTTTCCCACGTGCAATTACCTTGCCATTCTGATCAATTATCATGCTATGTCCGTCGAAAATCAGTTCGTCCTGCCCGCCGACTATATTTAAATATGCGATTATAACAATGTTATCTGTTGCACGAGTTGCTAACATTGTTTCCCTGAATTTTCCTTTGCCTATACGATATGGTGAAGCATTGATATTGATGATGACTTCAGCACCTGCAAGAGATTGAATTCTTGAAGGTCCTTCTGGATACCATATATCTTCACATATATTCACCCCAATCCATGTGTTACCCAACTGATATATAGGGCATCTTGTGCCTGCCTGAAAATATCGATATTCATCAAAGACACCATAATTTGGCAGATACATTTTGTGATATACATCTATAATTTTTTTGTTATAAATTATTGCTGCAGCATTGAAAATATCATCTCTTTTGTCAATAAAACCTACAATAGCAGTTATATTTGTTGTGCTTTTCTGGATAGTTTTCAAGGCATTCAGGTTATCATTGATAAATTGCGGCTTTAAAAGAAGATCTTCAGGAGGATAACCACTTATAGAAAGTTCAGGGAAAGCTATAATGTCAGCTCTTAATTTAATAGCTTTCTCAATATATTGAACAATTTTAAAGATATTGGCTTCAAAATCGCCGACTGTCGGATTAATCTGAGCAAGAGCAATCCTTAATGATCTCATATACGATTTACCCTTGTTAGTAATTGATGAACAATTTTGCTTATTATAGCATTTGTTCAAAATTTCAACAAAAAATATATAATCGAGGGTAAAATATTATGTGGCCTATTTAATATTGAAAATAATGATAAATGCCTTTTCTATTGCTGTAGCAGTAAGGCTTATTGATGGTATAACCTTTACAGGAGAATGGTGGAAAATGATTATTATTGGTGCAATTTTTGGTATTGTTAATACATTTATAAAGCCGTTAATTACTCTTTTCACAATTCCTCTGATTATTTTTACCCTTGGACTTTTTACTCTCATCGTCAATACCCTGATGCTTACGATTACTGCTCAACTCTCAATCCCCTTTAAACTCGGGTTTGAAATTAATGGTTTTGGGCCTGCTTTTAAAGGAGCATTAATTGTAAGTATTGTAAGCATGTTGCTTTCTTGGATTACGGGACTAAAAAAGATTAGATACTATAGACAATGAAAAAGGATGTTATAGATATTATCAAGACTTCACTGCATTCACTCGGTGTTGATCCAATACCTACAATTGAGGTTGAAGTACCACCAAATGATTCAATGGGTGACATTGCGACAACAGTTGCAATGTCACTATCGAGGCAATTAAAAAAACATCCTCGAAAAATAGCAGAGGATATTGTGTCTAATATAGGCGATAACTCTTTTTTTAAAAAAATAGATATTGCAGGACCAGGTTTTATAAATTTTACATTCTCTATGGAATATCTTTTTGCAGAATTAAAAAAATTGATTTTATATAAGAGTAAGTTTCTGAGAGAAAATATCGGGAAAGACAGAAAGATTCAGATAGAATTTATAAGTGCTAATCCTACAGGTCCTTTACATCTTGGACATGGAAGAGGAGGTGCTGTAGGTCAAGCTCTTGCAAATCTTTTAAAAGCAGCAGGTTTCAACATTGAACGCGAATACTATATAAACGATGCTGGGAAACAGGTAAAACTCCTCGGTCTGTCAGTTTTTGCAAGGTATCAACAATTATTGGGAAATGATTATCAGTTTCCTGAAGACGGATATAAAGGTGGATATATTGAAGATATTGCAAAGGAGATAATAAGAGAAAAAGGAAAAGAGCATAATCAAAAAGATTTTCAAGAAGTTTCAGATTTCTTCATCGATTTTTCATATCGCAAGATACTGTCAGGAATAAAAGATGACTTGAAAGAGTTCGGGATAAGCTTTGATACCTGGCAGAGTGAAAGGCAACTCTTTGATAGTGGTGAAGTAAAAAATGCTATTGAGGATCTAAGAGATAAAGGATTTATTTATGAAAAGGATGGAGCTACATGGTTTAGGGCAACACTATTCGGCGATGATAAAGACAGGGTTATTATTAAAAAGGATGGTGAATATACTTATTTTACATCAGACATTGCATACCACAGAAAGAAAATAGAGAAGCGTTTTGATGAGCTTATAGACATATGGGGTGCTGATCATCATGGGTATATTCCAAGAATAGAGGCTGTAATAGAAGCTCTCGGATATCCAAAAGAGAAATTAAAAGTTTTGATAGTTCAGATGGTTAATCTTATGAGAGGAGGAAAACCGGTTCAGATGTCAAAGAGGGCAGGGGAATTTGTTACGTTACGTGAAGTAATAGATGAAGTCGGCCCAGATATAACTAAGTTTATATTCCTCACAAGACGTCCTGATAGTCATCTTGATTTTGATCTCGATGTTGCAAAAACTCAATCATCAGAAAATCCTGTATTTTATGTGCAGTATGCAAATGCAAGGATAAATAGTATTTTTAATTATGCAATAGAAAATGGCATTAATGTTGAAAATCTCAATGATGCAACATTAGGTTTTTTAACAACATCTGAAGAACTAAAGATTATTAAAAAACTTCTCACATATAAGATGGTTTTTGAAGGTGCTGTTAATGCACGTGAGCCACATAGGATCACATTTTTTCTGCAGGAACTCGCAGGAATTTTTCACCCATATTACAACAAATATAGAATAATCGGGAATGATATTAAATTGAGCAGGGCAAGGCTTGCATTATGTGAAGCTATAAGGATTGTTCTTCGGGATGGTCTTGAGATACTCGGAGTAAGTGCTCCTGAAAAAATGTAAAAAATTGATAATTGACATTACTTGTAACATCTTGGTATAAATATAGCCTTATGATTTTAAAGACCAAAAAGATATGGATGGATGGGAAATTTGTAAACTGGGATAATGCTAAAGTGCATATTCTCACACACACCCTTCACTATGGACTTGGTGTTTTTGAAGGAATCAGGTGTTATGAGACACAGAATGGACCTGCAATTTTCAGACTTGATGAACATATTGACAGGCTTTATGATTCCGCACATATTTTTATAATTGATATTCCATATTCTAAAAAAGAGATTAAAGAAGCGATAATCAAGACGGTAAAAATAAACAAAATAAAAGAATGTTATATAAGGCCATTAGTATACATAGGATATGGCGCTATGGGACTATATCCCAAGGAAAATCCTGTTAATTTAATGATTGCTGTTTGGCCATGGGGAACATACCTTGGAGAAAAGGGGCTTAACGAAGGAATAAGAATAAAGATATCTTCTTTTATAAGAAACCATGTAAATTCCAATATGTCAAGGGGAAAGATTTGCGGATATTATGTCAATTCACAACTTGCTAAAAAAGAAGCTATTATGTGTGGATATGACGAGGCCCTGCTTCTTGATACAGAAGGATACATATCAGAAGGAAGCGGTGAAAATATTTTTATTATCAGGAATGGTAATCTAAAAACCACTCCTCTTACTTCAATACTTGAAGGCGTAACAAGGAATAGTATCATCAGGATTGCTAAAGACATCGGTATAGAAACAATTGAAGAAAGATTTACCCGCGATGAGCTTTATATTGCGGATGAGGCTTTTTTAACTGGCACTGCTGCTGAGGTTACTCCAATTAAAGAAGCTGATGGCAGGGTTATCGGAAGTGGAAAACCAGGAGAAATAACAAAAAAACTCCAGTCAATATTTTTTGAAATAGTTAAGGGAAAAAATAATAAATATGAATCCTGGTTAACAAGGATTTAATATAATCAACACTTTATTTTATATGATAATTTGATGTGAGGTTAAAAGGGGTATAGAATACTATACCCCTTTTTATTTATTTCTTTTCTTCGACTGCTGGTGCTGGTTTTTCTTCTGATATTGGTTTTTCTTCTGATGCCGGTGCTTCTTCAGCTTTCATATGACACTTTCCGCAATCTGCCTCTGTTGATTGTGAAAATGCCTTCTGGCCATCATGGCATTTACCACAGTAATCAGTCTTACCATGATCTTCTTTTGTCATTTTAAAAGAACCTTTTTTCGTTGCCCAGGGTTTTGGATGGCAATCATTACATTTCATTCCCTGTTTTGCACCATGTGTATCACCTTTGAATATAACTTTGCCAGCTTCACCGCCTGCAAATTCAATGGATTTCCCAGGCAAGACTGCCATCGCACTTCCAATAAATGCAATAGCCATAAGAATTGTTAAGACAAAAGTTAATTTCTTCACTAATGTCACCTCCTTTCAAATTTCAAACTTAATATCCAGAGAATAAGTTTAAAAAAGATATACTGTGCAAATAATATAATTAACCAGAAAAAATAAATTATTATTTTTAAGACTTACCAATAAAAATATAATTTAAATATAAATTATTTTCAAGGTGTTTCTTGAATTCGGTATTACACTGATGTATTATGTTAATATTATATTATAAATAAAGGAGTAAAAATGGCAGACGTTATTGACATGGAACAGAAGAATGAAAAGGAAATAGAAATACCTGATACTTTACCAGTTCTTCCAGTAAGGGATATAGTAGTTTTTCCTTATATGATACTGCCACTTTTTGTTGGCAGAGATATGTCCATAAAAGCTATAGAATATGCTCTAAGCACTAACAGAATGGTATTGCTAATTACTCAAAAGGATCTGAACATCGAAAATCCAACTCCTGATGATCTCTATTCTATGGGAACAGTTGCTCTTATTATGAGAATGCTGAAACTCCCTGATGGTAGGGTTAAGATACTTGTTCAGGGTTTAAGTAAAGCAAGGGCATTAAATTATGAACAGACTGACCCTTTCTTTAAGGCAAGAATCGAGAAGGTAATTGATTTGAAACCAGAGAAACTAACCATTGAGGATGAAGCGCAAATTAGGATGATAAAAGAACAATTAGAAAAGGTTATTTCTCTTGGGAAGTCAATACTTCCTGATGTTGTAGGAATTATAGAGAATATTGATGAGCCTGGAAGACTTGCAGACCTTGTTGCCTCCAATCTTGGTTTAAAATCTGAACAATCACAAGAGATTCTTGAGATTGAAGATGCTGTGCAGAGGCTCAAGCGTGTGAACGAGATATTAGCAAGAGAAGCAGAACTGCTTACAGTTCAACAGAAAATTCAATCTGAGGCCAGAGGAGAGATTGATAAAACACAGAGGGAATATTTTTTAAGAGAGCAGCTTAAGGCAATTCAAAAGGAGCTCGGTGATATTGATGAAAGAGCAGAAGAAATAAAGGAATTCAGGAAAAAAATTGAAGAAGCAAAGATGCCGGAAAAGGTTATGAAAGAAGCAGAGAAGCAATTAAAACGTCTTGAAAAAATGCATCCTGACAGTGCTGAAGCAGCTACGGTCAGGACATATCTTGATTGGCTTGTTGAACTACCGTGGTCAAAGTCTACGATTGATAATCTCGATATAAAAGCTGCTGAAAAAGTACTCAATGAAGATCACTATGACCTTGAGAAAGTAAAAGAGCGTATTCTGGAATATCTAAGCGTCAGAAAGTTAAAAGAAAAGATGAAAGGCCCCATTCTTTGTTTTATTGGTCCTCCAGGTGTAGGAAAAACATCACTCGGCAAATCTATTGCAAGAGCACTTGGAAGGGAATTTGTAAGAATGTCGCTTGGAGGTGTCAGGGATGAAGCAGAGATAAGAGGACACAGGCGGACGTATGTTGGCGCTCTTCCTGGCCGTATAATACAAGGCATAAAAACAGCAGCAACGAATAACCCTGTATTTATGCTTGACGAAATTGACAAAATAGGAATGGACTTCAGAGGAGACCCTTCATCAGCTCTTCTTGAAGTACTTGACCCGGAACAGAACAATTCTTTTGCAGACCATTATCTTGCAGTTCCATTTGATTTGTCAAATGTGATGTTCATAACAACCGGAAATCTTGTTGATACAATTCCAGGCCCATTAAGAGACAGAATGGAGATAATCTATCTGTCAGGTTATACAACTGAAGAAAAAGTCGGGATTGCTAAGAACTATCTTATCCCAAAACAGCTTGAAGAACATGGATTAAACAACAAGGTTCTGAAAATTACTGATTCCGGGCTTTTTAATATAATCTCACAATATACCAGAGAAGCAGGTGTCAGAAACCTTGAGAGAGAAATTGCGAATCTTTGTAGGAAAGTGGCAAAGAAGATAGCTGAAGGTAAAGAAAAGACATTCGTTATCTCTTCACAGAATGTTCACAAATATCTCGGGATCCCTAAGTTCCTTCCCGAAGAAGAAATGGAAAAAGATGAGATTGGTGTAGCAACAGGACTTGCATGGACCGAAACAGGAGGGGATATTATTTATGTTGAGGCAACGACCATGAAAGGAAAGGGGAATCTAACACTGACAGGACAACTTGGAGACGTGATGAAGGAATCAGCACAAGCAGCTTTAAGCTATGTAAGGTCAAAAGCAAAGATTCTCGGAATTAAAGATGATATATTTTCTAAAACTGACCTCCATATACACGTACCGGCTGGCGCTATACCTAAAGATGGTCCATCTGCCGGTATTACAATGGCAACTGCAATTGCATCAGCACTTACTGGAAAACCTGTAAGTAAAAATGTTGCAATGACAGGAGAAGTTACTTTAAGAGGAAGAGTTTTACCGATTGGAGGTTTGAAGGAAAAGGCTCTCGCAGCAAAGAGAATGGGAATCAATAAGGTTATAATTCCTAAACGGAATAAAAAAGATCTTGAGGATATCCCAAAATATATAAAAAAGGATATGGAGTTTATTCTTGCTGAAACAATGGATGATGTTATAAAAATTGCACTTAAGAGAATAGATGGAAGAAAGTCTCGAAAAAGAAAAAAATGAGCAATGTCCCCTCGCCATATAAAACTCTCTGAAGTTGGAGAACTTAAACTATTAGAGCAGATAAAAAGAAATTTTGCTAAGAGATCAAGAGACATATTAGTTGGTATAGGTGACGATGCATCTGTTCTGAAACCCCTCAAAAAAAATCTTTTAGTAACAACTGATATGATGATAGAAGGAATTCATTTCGATCTTCGTTTTATGACCCCTTTTCAGCTTGGTTTCAAATTAATATCTGTTAACATCAGTGACATCTATGCAATGGGCGGACAACCTTCTTTTGTTCTCTTAAATATTGCATTAAGGAAAGATACAAAAAAAGAATTCTTTGATGAATTTTTTATGGGGATTCAGAAAGCTCTAAATTTATACAGAGCAAAGCTGATTGGTGGTGATATTTCTTCTGTTTTTAAATCCGCTTGTTTATCAGCAACGATTTTAGGATATTGCACTAAGCATATCAACAGAAAAGGTGCCAGTGTAGGTGATAAAATATATGTTACAGGCAATTTAGGGGATTCAGCTTGTGGACTTGAACTTTTAAAGAAAATTAAAAGGCCACTGATTTTGCATATTCGTTCAAAGATAAAGAAACAGAAAGAAATATGCAGAAAAATATTTAAAAACATTTCATGGGAGACGGTCGAACCTTTATTTATTAGACATCTTATGCCAGTAGTAAAATTTCCCAGAAAATTCTTAAACAATGCAACATCAATGATAGATATAAGTGACGGACTAATGATCGATTTATCAAGAATCTGTAAAGAAAGTAAGGTAGGCGCCAGAATATATTTAGAAAAAATACCAGTGTCTCCAGAGCTTCAAAAGGTAGCCTTATTTTTAAAAAAGGATCCCCTGAAATTTGCGTTATCAGGCGGAGAAGATTATGAAATATTATTTACTGCACCTTCTGAGAAAAATATTGAAGCAATCCACATAGGTGAAATTACAACAAAATCAGAAAAGGTAATAATAGACAATTATGGCAGAAAAAAGACTCTGTCATGGGAGGGTTATCAGCATTTTGTATAAAATATTGAAAATACTTGTCATTATATATCTGAAAAGCTAAAATTATGAGAAACTGAAATCGAGGAAAACTGTATAAGGCATAACAAAGTTATTGCTATATTTATGAGAGAGTAAAAGTAAATGAATAAATATCAGAAAGTTGTTTTGTTGATCGGCGTTGTTATCTTAATTCTTCTATTCGGAAAGACTATAACGAGGGTAAGTTTCGGGGTAATGGCACTCCTCGGAAAAGGCCTCATCGTTGTTGCAGCAACCATTTTTATCATTTATACATTGAAAAAAAAAGCAAACAAGAAACCAAAGCAATAGAATATTTTACTTATTTAAAAGGGTAATATTTAGAAGATGGGCTGAACAGGAAATACAGGGATCATAGGAGCGAACCAACATTTCAACAGCTAATCGTATTTCTTCCTCACTCTTATCAAGGATTTCTGGAACTAATTTCATCATATCATATTCGATATTTCCTGTGTTCTGGTTTGTTGGAATAACACAATTAGCATTCTGGATAACCCCATTTTCATCTATTTGATAATTGTGAAACAGTATACCTCTCGGGACTTCAACCGCACCGACCCCATTACCAGATTTTAAAGGAATTTTTTTCTGTTCATTTAAACCGACAACTATTTCCTCATTATAGTTTAGAGGATTATTTTTTAAATCTTCTAAAATTGATATCGCATCTTCAAGACAATGAATACATTCAACTAACTGAGCAACGGTATTAAGATAAGGATTGATGCATTTGGGCTTTAATTGAAGAGATAAAGCAGCTTCTTTCGCCTTTGGATGGAGCTTGTTAAAATTTAAATTAAATCGTGCAAGCGCACCTACTGCGTAAGACTCACGGTTAAGTTTCGAACGTTTAGCTGTAGAATATGGCACAATAAATTCATTAGTCATTTTTAAATATTCATTCTTGTTAATTCTGATACCATCGGTAGAACCAATATCACCTGTTAATAATGGATATTCGTTATCATCACTCACCAGCCCTATATATTCTGTATCCCGTTCAAATTCAGGGAATTTCAGTGTTTGTAGTAGTTCTAAAGTCGCATCCATATCAGGTCTCATTGATTTAAGCATTTCGAGCATTTTATCTATATCTTTTTCTCTCGGTAGCTTGGTAAATCCTCCTACTATTGCAGATATTGGATGAACATGACGGCCAACAAGAATATCGCAGACATCATTACAGGTTTTTTTCATTCTTAATGCCCTTCGGATAACTTCATTATGGCTATTGATAAGTGGAACAAAGCTTTTTACTCCGAGCAGATCAGGGGCCGTAAGAACGTATATATGTAAAATATGACTGTCGAGAATCTCATAGTGAAGAAGAAGTTTTCTCAGTTTTGTTGTCTGCTCAGTAGGTGTAATACCGAGGGCATCCTCTGCAGCCTGTATCGAAGCAAGTGTATGACCGCAGGCACATATCCCGCAGATTCTACTGGTAATATGCTGTGCCTCAAAAACAGAACGGCCACGTAACATACCTTCAAAAAATCTTGGTGCCTCAACTATCTCAAGTCGACATTTATCTAAAGATCCATCTTTCATATTAATTACGATATTTCCATGGCCCTCAACTCGTGTAATATATTCAACATTTATATTGATATTTTTTTTCTCCATTTCAGTCAAGCTCTCTACATTTGTTATACATATTCATTTTCTTTAAAATCATGTCAATGGATATGCCATATTTTGCGATTACTTCCTGTGAACCTTTTATATTCGGATTGCTTACCATACCACGGCAACCATAGCAAATATTTCCATTATTAATGCACCACGAATTGCATCCTGCCCTTGTCACAGGACCAAGACATGTTACACCCCTTTCATACATACAGACATTCTCATTCATCTTGCATTCAACACATACAGCATAGTCAGGCACATAGTAAGGGATGTTTAACATGGCAGCCTTCAGGACAGTTACAAACTCAGGGATATATACCGGGCAACCATTTACAAAATAGTCAACCTTTACTATCTGGTGAATAGCCCTGGTAGGTTCAGTTGGGAAAAACTGATAACTATCACCATATACATATTTCCTGATCTCTTCAATATCAAAACTATTTTTCATTCCATTAACGCCACCAATTGTGGCACAGGAGCCATATGCTATAACTATTTTTGATCTCTTTCGGATACGTTTTAACCTGCTGATTGCATGTTTATCTGTAATACTGCCTTCAATAATCGATATGTCTAATTTCATGTCCCACTTTTCAGACATGACTTCTCTCCATTCAACAATATTGATTGAACCGAGAAGATCAAGTAATGATTCACCCATATTTGCGACTTGAAGCTGACATCCTTCACAACAGGCAAAATCATAAAAAGCAACATTTGGTTTCTTCATGTCAAAAAGCCTCACTCAGATATTTGATCTTTTCATAATTGAAGACAGGTCCATCCTGACAACAATAGAGATTTTGAATCTGACAGCGACCACATTTTCCATTTCCGCATTTCATATGACGTTCAAAAGACAATAAAATTTGACGCTCCGGTATCCCTTTAGCCAAAAGTTCCTTTATTACAAAGTTATACATAACAGGCGGCCCAACAACAGCAGCAAATGTTCGAGATGGCTCAATATCAACTCCAGGAATAAGAGTGGTAATTACACCAACATTTCCAGCCCATTCAGGGTCTGCACGATCAACCGTACATGCATAGTGTAAATCTGTTCGTTCACTCCATTTTTTCATTTCATCGCTGAATAGTATCTCCTTAGGTTCCTTACATCCAAATAAAATATGCACCTTCCCAAAATCACGACGATTATCAAGGACATATGTAATCAGGGAACGTAATGGTGCTAACCCTAAACCACCAGCAATAATTAACAGGTCATTCCCTTCAAGGATTCTTACTGGAAATCCTTTTCCATAAGGACCTCTAATACCTACCTCATCCCCTGTCTTTAATTTATGTAGTTTGTTTGTAACCTTACCTACAGCCCTTACACATATATCAAAAGAATCACGTCTTGTAGGAGATGAGCATATAGAAATAGGAACTTCTCCTATCCCGAGGAGAGAAATCATTATAAACTGACCTGGCTCATGGTCAAGATAGTCTCTATCCATAAGTGCTATTTCAAAAAATTTTTCTTTGTCTGTCAGTTTTTTTATATTGAGTATTTTTGCCCTCTTTAACTGATAGCTGGAGTCTTTTAGAGCCACCTTCTCCATAATCTGTCTTCACTCTCCTTTAAAAGTTCATTCAGCGTTTCTTTTAGGCTGATCCCCGCCATACATGTCCTTGTGCATCTACCACATCCAGTGCAGAAGAAACGCGAAAATTTATCAATCGGATATCTAAATTTTCGGTAGTACCTGTGTCTTTGTCGCGCAGATCTTTCTTTTCTGAAATTTATACCTCCTGATATTTTGGCAAACGGCTCAAGCTGGCATGAATCCCAGACGCGATACCTTATACCATGCATAAGGCTCAGATCTACTTCTTCTTTTATATCGAAACAGTAACAAGTAGGACAGACATTTGTGCAGTTTCCGCAAGCGAGACATCTTTCGTCAAGTTCTTTCCATACAAGGGATCTGAAAGATCTATCAAAGAGTTCAGGTATGTGTCTGCTCTTTATTGGAATTTCGTTTGAAAATATTTTTCTTTTTTTCTCACGCATTCGATAAAGTTCATTCAGGTTGGCTTCACTCGACTTTTCAAAACAATTAGTTATATCTAAGATCCTTTCTCCTGTCAGGGTATTAACATGAACAATAAAATAATCACCCAGATCAGTGAAGAAGAGGTCATATCCACCACTCGGAAAGCTAGCATTTACAAGATGGCAGCTTGCATACTCATCACAATATTCATTACACTCTAACCCTATCAAAGTTATTTTATTTTTACGGGTTAGATAATTGTAATCTTTGGGACGTTCTGAAAACACCATGTTAAGGCATTGTATACCTGCAAGGTCACAGGTGTGAAGTCCGAAGATAGTCATTTTTTCATATTCAACAACAGCCTCAGCCTTTACATGTTTAGAAACCCTGTATTCAAGGAGTGTTTCTCGCTGAGGCATAAAAAATTTTTTTGCAGGAAGAATAGTCGGGATATACTTTAATGCAATATTTTTTGCAGAATGAACTTCTTCAAACGAATAATTGTTAAACCCCTTTGCAACAGGTGCAACCAATTTCTGCATTCTTGAAAGACTGGATATAAAATCATCAAATCTTTCTTTTTTCAGTATTACATATGATGTATGATGTTGCATATTGTTCAAAAACTTAATATTCTTTGTGCCGGAGCTAAGTTTTAGAAACCTCCGACGAAACATTACTATTTTAACACCAAAGGACAGCAATAAAACAATCATCTTTTGGTTTGTGGTCTTGGTGCTTAGCTTTAGTAGTCTGGCCTTGGTTAAGGAGGATCGAGAGGGGTGCAAGGACCATCCGCTTGTTATTTATATAATAAGTGGTGCCGGAGGCCGGACTCGAACCGGCACGTTCTTTTGGAACGAGGGATTTTAAGTCCCTTGCGTCTACCAATTCCGCCACTCCGGCAGTAGAGACTTTATTCAAAATAAAGAATCAAGCGGAAAATATAGTATCACAAAATAATATAAAGTTAAAAGGTAATTTACTATTGATTAAAACAGAACTGTAATAAACAGTATATCAAAAACCTCTAAATATATCATAGGGTCAATTAATCCCAAAAATGCTGTCAATAATAATTTAATAAAGTATAAAAGCATATGGTATATTTAGAATATGGCACATCCAATACTTGTTGTTGAAGATGATAAAAAGATTGCAAAAATTGTTAAAGTTTACCTTGAAAACGAAGGATTTAAAGTAGTTTTTACAGAAAAAGGTAAGGATGCAATTGACTTTGTATACAAGGAAAGCCCTTTGCTTGTAATTCTCGATCTTATGCTTCCTGATACGAGTGGAGAGGTTTTGTGTCAAGAACTAAAGGAAATTGGTGATTTCCCAATTATTATGCTTACAGCAAAATCTTCTGAAGAGGAAAGGGTTGCAGGATTTGCACTTGGTGCTGATGATTATATTGTAAAACCATTCAGTCCAAGAGAGTTGGTAGCAAGGGTTAAGGCCGTGCTAAAGAGAGTAAGAAGAGAAGATCTTTCTGCAACAGGCCTTATGAGTTTTAATAAGGGACTTTTAATTATCGATACAAGTAAATATGAGATAAAAAAGAACGGAATTGCTGTAGATCTGACACCAACAGAGTTCAAGATTATTTCAGTGCTCGCAGCTTATCCTGGGAAAGTTTTTACGAGAAGCGAACTTGTAGAAAGTGCACTTGGATATCAGTTTGAAGGCTATGAAAGAAGCATTGATGCACATATAAAGAATATAAGGCAAAAGATAGAAGAGAACCCTAAAAACCCATCGTTTATTCATACAGTTTATGGTGTTGGATATAAATTTAATGGGAAAGTTGATGTTAAAAAGTCTCTGGGTTAAGTTTCTTATCCTCCTGCTCTGTGTATCTATGGTTTCACTCTCTGCAGCATTTATTTTGCGTGAACTCATTATAAAGGATTTCTCTGAGTATCTTGAGGGTGAAAGGTTAGATAGAATCTATAGGATGATGGCTGTTCTTGAAGGGTCATATGAGCAATACTCAGGCTGGAATCTGACTGCACTTAAGGAAAACACAATATGGGCGTTGTTGCTTGGATATGAGATCAAGATACATGATATGAACAATAATGAAATCATGAGTGCTAAAAGCGCATTAGAATCACTAACACCTCTGATGAAGAGAAGAATTCAGGCTATTTCAGCTTTTTCTGAAATGGCTGATATGCAGGAGAAAGAGAATTTTTCAGTCTTTCCACTATTTTTAGGAGGCGAACATATAGGCAATCTTGAGGTAAGAGCTTTGTTACCACGGGAGAAACATTTAAAAGAAACAATTTTCGTTGAGAGGACAAACAGATTTTTAATTGGTTCGCTCTTTGTTTTAGGAGGAATGTCACTTATAGTAAGCCTTATTTTTTCACACAGACTCATAATTCCTATTAAGAGACTCACTTCTGCTGCTCATGATATTAGTGAAGGGAATATAAAGAGTAGAGTAATTGTCTCGGGAAATGATGAATTAAGCAATCTCTCAATAACATTCAACAAGATGGCTAAAAGTCTTGAGATCCAGCAGGAACTGAGAAAGAAACTTACATCAAATATTGCCCATGAACTTCGCACGCCCCTTACATCTATTCAGGGAGAGCTTGAAGGTATGATAGATGGACTGATACCTGTAGATAAAGAAAGACTTCTCTCTTTACATGAGGAAACAAAACGCTTGAAAAATATTATCGAAGGAATTGAAGAATTAGCGAGGGCGGAGGCAAGTATTCTTGACTTGAAAAAGCAATGGTTTAATCTCAAGCAATTTCTTACAGGAATAATAGAGCGTTTTAAAAAAATATTTATGGATAAGGGTGTAGAATTAATCCTTGAATGTGATGCTTCACTGACAATTAATGCAAATCCTGACAAATTCAGTCAAATTGTGATAAATCTTCTTAGCAATTCTTTAAGGGCAACTGAAAAAGGAGGAGTTGTGAAGGTTCAGGCTGGCAGGAATGAATCTGAGATTTTTCTTAAGGTTTTTGATACAGGCAAAGGAATTAAACAGGAAGATTTACCCTTCATATTCGAGCGATTTTATAAGGCTTCTGAGGGAGGGCTTGGCCTCGGGCTGACTATTACAAAGGAGCTTGTTGAAGCACATGGCGGAAGAATCGAGGTTCAAAGTGAATATGGCAAAGGAGCGATATTTAGTGTATATATACCTATTTTCACAAATTATTCATAATTCCTTCGAAACACCTTCATAATGTGATGTTATTCTGTAAACAAGATACAGAATAAAGGAGGTGAGGAGAGTGAAAAAAGGATTAATTATCGGACTGATTTTGATTGCAGGAATTCTTCTTGTTTCTGTCGTATATGCACAGTTTCCTGGTAAAGGTTATGGGTTAAATCGATTCTCTAACGTAGATATAGAAACAGTTAAGGAATTTCAGAAAGAGACTTTACCTTTAAGAGATGAATTGATGATAAAGAGGCTTGAAATACAACAGGAATATGGAAAGGAAAATCCAGATAGAGAACGTATAGCTACTTTAGAGAAAGAGATCGTTGATATCAGAATAAAGATTCAGAAGAAAGCCGATGAAATTGGATTGCCAGCACGAAAAGGTGGAAGAATGGGCTATGGTAGAATGTCAGGTCGAGGTTTTGCTGCAGAAAGATGTGCACCATGCCCAATCGGAAGGTAATAGAAGGGGGGGTATTACTCCCCCCTCTAAAAACCTCATTTATAAATAAAATGACAGAAGCACATATAGTTTATCATTATTTTATTCTGTATTAAAAAAGAATATAATAGTATATAAGATATGAAGCAAAAAATTATAGCATTATTCATTATAATAACGGCAAGTATAATAATCTTTGCTGATTTATCTTTTGCCCAACCCATGAAATCAGGAAATGAAGCAGCAGTAGAATGTCAGCCGATGTATGGAAATTATGGTAGGGGACAAAAGTGGGGCTGGTATGGTGCAAAAAGAGAAGTCCGCACTCCTGTTGAAGCTAAGCAGATACTTGATAATTTTTTTATTCAGAACAAGAAAGCAAGAATAGGGAAAATAAGAGAAAGACATTATTTTTTTGAAGCAGAAATTATTAATCACAAAGGCACACTAATCGATTTAATCATTATCGATAAAAGAACGGGTAGGGTGCGCTCCATTTATTAAAAACGATAACTATTTCAGCCCCAGCACATCCTGCATGTCATATAAACCAGCCGGTTTTTTATACACCCACATGGCTGCGCGTAAAGCACCACGAGCAAAAGTATCACGGCTTGATACTTTATGAGTAACCTCAATTCTTTCACCAAGACCACCGAAAATGACTGTATGTTCTCCGACTATATCACCTGCACGAATTACCTGTATACCAATCTCCTTAGATGTTCTTTCGCCAATTAAGCCTTTTCTCGCATAAACTGCAACATCATCAAACTTTCTCTTTAAGGCCTCTGCAATCACCTGTGCCATTTTTAGAGCCGTACCACTTGGTGCATCTTTTTTCATCCTGTGGTGAGCCTCTATTATTTCAACATCATAGCCATCACCAAGAACGCGGGCAATATCCTGCAATACTTTTAAAAGAAGATTTACTCCCATGCTCATATTTGAAGCCATTACACACGGTATTTTTTTTGTAAGTGTGGATACTTTTTTCAGGTCTTCTTTTGTAAAGCCAGTTGTTCCAATTACTATGGCCTTATTATTAGAGGATGCAATACGCAAATGTTCAATAGAAGCCTCTACAGTAGTAAAAGATATAACAACATCAGTATTTTTAATAATTGATTCAAGGTTATCGGTCAGCTTAATTCCAGTTTCACCTATGCCTGTAATTATTCCTATATCTTTGCCAACATCCTTTTGCCCTTTTCTCTCAAACGCACCTATTAGCTGTAAATCTTTATATTCTTTTGAAAGAGCAGTAATCCTGCTACCCATTCTTCCTGCCGCACCAGCAACCGCTATCTTAATCATTATTGCCCCCCCTTCTAAACTGAGTGCTTTTAGCACTCAGTTTATATTAGATAACAAAAAATTTTAAGATATCATATCATAATTATCTAAAATCTGTGTTCATTCTGTTCAGTAATATTTTCCGTATTATCGGATTCATTCCCTTGTATTTTATATTCCTCTGTAACCCATTTACCAAGATCAATAAGTTTACATCTCTCTGAACAAAATGGTCTCCAGGGATTTTCTTCCCAGGTTGTTTTGTTTTTGCATATGGGACATATAATTCTCATTAAACACAGAATTTTAAAGGCTTAAAGTAAATAGATTTTAGCTATTTTTACTCTTTTCTTCATAATTTTTCAAGCTTTGTAATATGTATTCCGACAAAATTCCATTGAACATGCCTGTTAATGTGCCAACTAATAATATAAAAGGGACAATATCGATGTTGTTTTTATTTTCGTTCTGATTTTCGATTAAAATGTACTCAAGTTTACCATCTACCTCAATCTTTGCATAATTTGCATGATTAAAGAGCTTGTTTATATATAAAATCCCAGATAAAAAAAGAATTATGAGTGTGATAAATAGTATTTTATCAGCGAATGTTGCTATCTTAAGGAACTTTCGTAAATTCAAGTTTACCTCTGAAGTTGGGTGTAGAATGTATTTTGCCATTACTGTCTACAATAATGCCTTCAAATCCGTGTTCTTTCATAAATTGTATACCTTTTTCAGAACCAAGAATAAATACCCCTGTTGCAAGAGCATCAGTTAAGGCGCTTTCCTCGCCTATAATACTGACGCTTTGACATCCATTAGCAGGTAATCCTGTTCGGGGAAAGAGAATATGATGGTAGCGTCTTCCATTCATTATAAAAAATCGCTCATAATCTCCTGAGGTAGATATTGACATGTTGCTCATATCAAGTGTTGCCATAATATCATCTAACAGTCTATTCGTATCGATTCTTACTTTAGAGGTATCGCTTCTGGGTTTTTTATACCGATTTTCCATGCCCTGCCATCAGGTTTGTGCCCGAACACCTTTATATCACCAGCAACAGCTACGATTCCGGCCTGTATTCCATTATTTTTTAATATATCAACAGCTTTATCAGCAGCATATCCTTTTGCAATTCCACCAAGGTCTATGCTCATGTTTTTTTCTCAAGAAAAAAGTTGATTTTTTTTGTCAATTACTATATCTCGGTAATTCACCAATAGAAGGTTCTTTTTTATTTCAGTATCATGAGGCTTTATATTTTTATGAAAATCCAATCGAAATTAAAAGTTTTTATTTTTAGTTTATTTTTTATGCTACTTTGATAATGCCGAGAGATGAGATTTTGTCTTTCAGAAATCTTCCAGTATAGGAAACAGGATTCTGAATAATTTCCTCAGGTGTGCCTTCAGCTACAATCATACCACCTTCTTCTCCACCTTCAGGACCAAGGTCAATAACATAGTCTGACGATTTAATAACATCAAGATTATGCTCTATGACAACAACTGTATTTCCAGAATCGACAAGACTATTAAGAACATTCAAAAGTTTCTGGATATCTGTGAAATGTAACCCTGTGGTAGGTTCGTCAAGAATATATAGAGTGTTACCTTTTGTTCTCTTCGATAATTCTCTTGATAGTTTCAACCTCTGAGCTTCACCTCCTGAGAGGGTAGAAGCTGGCTGTCCGAGTTGCAAGTAACCAAGTCCTACATCTTCGAGCACTTCGAGTTTTTGACGTATATAAGGAATAGCTGAAAAGAAATTAATTGCTTCTGATACAGTCATGTCAAGAACTTCTGCAATATTTTTTTCTTTATAGCGGATATCGAGGGTTTCTTTATTGTATCTTTTTCCTTTACATGTATCACAGGGAATGTAAACATCGGGGAGGAAATGCATTTTAACCTTTATCAATCCATCACCACTACATGATTCACATCGTCCGCCTGAAAGATTAAAACTGAAGCGGGAGGCTGAATATCCTCTGACTTTTGACTCGGGAACATTAGCGAAGAGGTCCCTGATGAAAGAAAAGGCTCCTATGTAGGTAGCAGGGTTAGACCTCGTAGTCCTTCCGAGAGGTGATTGATCGACATTTATGATACCAGAAATTTTATCGATACCGCTGATTTCTTTATATTTTCCAGGACGTTCTCTACTGCCATATAATTCTTTACATAAAGCTTTATACAGTATCTCAATGACAAGAGTGCTTTTGCCAGAACCTGATACCCCTGTCACGCAGGTAAAAATCCCGAGAGGTATTTTGGCATTAATATTCTTAAGGTTGAATTCTTGAGCACCTTTAATGTAAATATAATCATTTGGTTGTCTTCTTCTTAAAGGTAGCTCTATAGATAATTTTCCGCTGAGATATTTTCCGGTCAGAGATTTTTCATTTTTTTCAATTTCCTGGACAGAACCTGTTGCTACTACCCAACCACCTCTGACACCAGCACCAGGACCCATATCAATAATATAATCAGCATATCTTATAGTTTCTTCATCATGTTCTACAATTATAACTGTATTGCCTGCATCACGCATAGATGATAGAGTATTAAGAAGTTTCATACAATCCCGTGGATGCATTCCTATGCTCGGTTCGTCAAGGATATAAAGAACACCAGTAAGAGAAGAGCCGAGTTGTGTTGCAAGCCTGATTCTCTGAGCTTCTCCACCTGAAAGTGTAAGAGAAACTCTGTCAAGTGTCAGATAGCCAAGGCCGACTTGTATTAAGAAATTAAGTCTGTCTCTTACCTCTCTTATAATTCTGGATGCTATGATTTGCTCCCTTTCAGAAAGGTCTAAATTGTTAATAAATAGTAGAGCATTATCAACAGACATTGCTGCAAATTCGCTTATGCTTTTATCTTGTATCTTTATCCCTAAAGATTCTTTTCTTAATCTTAAACCATTACAGAGTTTGCATATTTTAAAATCATCAATATTATCAGTATCTTCATAAATGTTTTCAAAACCAAGACCATTGCATCTCTGACAGGCACCCTGTTTGCTGTTAAAAGAGAAAAATAAAGGAGTTATCTCTGGATAACTAATTCCACATTTTGCACAAACTGATGTTTTGGAAAAGATAATATCCTTTTTTTCTGAAAGAAAATTGATAATAACTATGTCTGAGTATCTGAGGGCTATTTCGATTGCTTCTTTAGTCTCACGCTCTATGCCGGGTTTAATGATAATTCTGTCAATCACAATATCTATATTATGTCTCTTGTATTTATTCAAAGAAATATCCTGTGTAAGATCCATCATTTCACCGTCTATTCTTGCCCTTATAAAACCCTCTCTTCTCATTTCCTGAAGCTCTTTTTTATATTCACCTTTTCGATCTTTTACTATAGGAGCAAGAATTTGTATCTTGCTTCCAAGAGGAAGAGAAATGACTGAGTTCATAATATCCTGAGAATCTTGTTTTGATATAGGAGATCCACAGTTATAGCAATACTGACGTCCAATTTTCGCATATAGAACACGCATATAATCATAAATTTTAGTGATAGTGCCAACAGTGGATCGTGGACTTTTATGAACGGTTTTCTGGTCTATTGAGATAGAAGGAGAGAGTCCTTCTATATAATCAACATCAGGTTTTCGTATTTGCTCGATAAACTGTCTTGCATATGCTGAGAGACTTTCGACATATCGTCTTTGCCCTTCTGCATATATAGTATCAATAGCAAGTGAAGATTTTCCCGAACCCGAAGGCCCTGTTACAACGGTAATTTTATCTCTTGGTATTGACAGGTTAATATTTTTAAGATTGTGTTCTCTTGCACCCTTTATAAAAAGAAATTCTTGCATTTGTTTAACTTATTAATATAACACACATAGTAAATTCAGACACTCTAAAATATACACAATAAGTATAACGGTATTGAAGACGCTTCCAAAATGTGATTGGCTGAAATTGATATTATAAAATTCCTTTTTTTAGAAATAATGTAGTAACATAATTTATGAAAAAAATATTTATACTGGCTATTCTATTGCTGTACCCTGTAATTTCATATTCTCAGCCTTCTATTGTGTTTGATGAAGAAATCTATGACTTTGGTAAAATAACTCCAGGTGATGAAATAGAACACACGTTTGAATTCAAAAATGCTGGAGATCAGGATCTGAGGATAGAAAAACTTCTTACCAAATGAGGTTGCACAGCAGCTATGGCTAGTTCGAGCCATATAAAACCAGGAGAAAAAGGAAAGATCAAAGCAAAGATAGACATAAGGGGAAGAAAGGGTTATATCTCAAAAAGTGTAAAAGTTTTTTCAAATGACCCGAAAATACCATTTGTTAAACTCGAGTTAAAGGCATTTATTAATGAGGTAAGGTAGTAAATAACATCCATTATTCAAAAATCTAATGATACAAAAAATTATTATAATTATATTATTTTTATTATCTTTGCCAACAGTACTTTCTGCTTCTGATCCATTCGCTTCAAAAAGAAAAGCCATGGTAGAACACGATATTAAGGCAAGAGGAATTAAAGACAAGAAAGTGCTTGAAGTTATGAGTAAAATTCCTCGACATCTTTTTGTGGATAAAAGTCTAATGAATCAGGCATATGCTGATCATCCTCTTCCTATTGAAGAAGGGCAGACTATATCTCAGCCATACGTCGTTGCTTTGATGACAGAGGCACTTAAATTGAAACCGTCTGATAGAGTCCTTGAAATAGGGACTGGTTCAGGATATCAGGCTGCCGTTCTATCAGAAATTGTTAGGGAAGTCTATACTATCGAGATAAGAAAAATCTTAGCTGAAAATGCAACAAAAAAACTGAAAACTCTCAGCTATAATAATGTAAAAGTTAAATACGCTGACGGATATTTTGGATGGGAAGAATACGCACCATTCGACTCGATTATCATAACAGCGGCTGTTAATCATATCCCAACTCCTTTAATCAAACAATTAAAAGACGGTGGAAGACTTATTGTCCCTCTGGGTAGCACCGTTTATTTTCAGACTCTTACACTTATGACGAAGAAAAAAGGTTCTATAGATGTTGAACAATTAGGTTCTGTTTCTTTTGTTCCTATGGTTGGAGAGGCACAAAAACGCTAAAAAATAAAATAAAGCACCAATCCAGAATACTCGTTTGAATCCGAATTCAATTGCAATCATTATTGTAAGAATTGGTGCAAAGACAGACAGGCAGCCATTTATTGCCCATGCCAGAGGAATTAAAGATATATTTCTCTCACCAGCTATTTTTAAACCGTTTGGAAACGGTATACCCATAAAAAATCCTATAGGCATAATAATGAAGAATGCCATAATAACTTTAACGGATAATGTATACGGTAGAATAAATTCTAAAAATATAGGTAAAAAAATGCTGTAATAAATAATAAGAAATGTAATGATGAGACAAATGAATGTGCTCTGAAGATTTTTAAACCTGTAACTCAGTAGACTTCCAATTCCTGAACAAATCAGGATTGAAACAATTACGGTAGCCATTGCATAAGAAGGGTTTTCTAAAGGTAGAATCATTTTCTGAACGAATGTAATCTCTATAAACATAAATCCGATCGCTATAAAGGCAAAGTATGGCAAGATATAAAAATGTCTATTGATAATTTCATCCCTTGACTTAAGTAATTTTATAACTGGAAGGAATATAAATATGATACTCATAAAAAAGACCTGAATAAAAATTGCTAAAAGAATGTATCCTTCTTCAATAAAATACTGCCATTTTTCACCCATAATCCTGTAAATATCTTTTATGTATCTGATTTTGAGATAATAGTAAAAGAATGGATTGTCATCCCTCACAGCCTTGACATCAAATAAATAATTATTTAAAAAATCGTCTCTTGTCTTTATATCGATGAGATTTTTGAACAATGTGTAATATTCATTAGATAGCATTCTGATATTGATATTGGTCTCTTCTTTTTTAATTCCCGGATAATAAATCAGATCAAATCCAAGTTTTTTTGTAAATACCTTGATTTTTTTTATATCATCTGAAGAAAATTTAGATTTCTTTATCAAGATACATATGGTATCCCAACTGCGAACTGTTGCTATATGATTTTCAATATCCTTTATACCATTTTCACTTAAAGCAGTTATTGATGTATCCAATATCCTAAGTTCAATTCTTGAAGGAGGAATGATAAAAAGGTTTATGCTAAGTAAACCTTCTGGCTTAAGATGACTGATATATTCTTTGAATGCCTCTACAGTAAAACCATAGTCTTCTGAAATACCGAATGTAGCCGATGGTATAATACTCATCAAAGGGATATCAATAACGTCGAATTTTATATTGGTATTCCTTAACCATGACCTTGCAAGGCCAGTTCTTGTATTTTCAGAATATAAGCCACCGGTAAATTCATTATAATCTGTTTGTAGAATCTCAATAAGAAGTGGATTGCGTTCAGTCTTATATATGTTAGAAAATCCATAATAATCTGCAATAAGAGATTGAATGCTTCCTCCAGAATCAATAATTAAAACATTGCCTTTTTTACTTGTCTCATATGGAAGAGCAGATGGCAGATATTGAAGAAATTTGAGAGAAGATTTATCTCTAACATCTGTAATTGAATTGATATTACCTCCGTCTATGGAAAAACCAATCTGTTTTGGTAGATCTTCAAGATAGTTGAAACTTAAGCCTGGTGCAAAGCGCGAAGCAGGACTTATAAATGTATCTATTCTTGAAAAAAAGCTAATATATGTTTTTAAATGTTCTGCACCTGGATATCTGAGCGCAGTTTGTAAACCTTTATATGGAGAAATTCTGATATTCATAAATGAAGGATTAAAAATGATTAATGAAATATTTAGTCCTATAAGAATGATGGAGATAGTTATTAATTTTTTCGATCCACAAAAAAATGTCGAAATCAACGCAATTGAAGAAAGAACAAAAACACTGTTCTCAGGTGCTGTAAAAGACATAAGAGAAAGAATTCCTACTGCTCCGAGACCAGCACCAATAAGATCTGCACTGTATATTAAACCTGACTTCTGGCTATATAAAGAAAGGGATTGAGAAATAATTAAACCAGTTATAAAAAAGGGTATTGAGATAGTAATATAATAAAACCCTATATATAATATCTGTGTATTAGACCATGCAAGCTTTACAGGATCAAAAGGTATTTGATTAGATAAAATGTAGCTGATAGATATTCCTGCTCCGAGAGACAGACAGTAGATGCCAAGCAGAGATACATCTCTTAGTTTCGGAAAGATAGAGAGAAATGTTCCGCTTGCACCTATCCCTAACATTGCAATGCTTATGATCATAAATGCAAAGTGATACCAAAGAGAGATTGAAAATATTCTTGTAAGTGTTATTTCATATGCAAGTGTTGAACATGAACAGAGGAGAATAATAAAGAATAATTTATTTTGTGTATTCATAATATATAGATTAATTTAACAAAAAATCTTATGATAGAAATATGTTAAAAGAGAGTTGCCCGGGTAGTAGAGAAATAAGAACACCATATCCTGAAGAAATAAAGTGTTTCTGGTGTGATACTATAAACGAAATATGGTCAGATGAGGTCGAAATGCTATGTAAGAATTGCGGCAGGAAAATATCGCGACAGATGAAACCCACTTGTATTGAGTGGTGTCCTGCAGCAAAAGAATGTATTGGTATAGAAAAATATGAAAGGTTGATGAAAAACAAGAAATAAGAATAAATAATTAACCCGAAAATATCTAAGTTTTTTGTGGAAGATGGCTGAATACTTCAGCATTTATTATTTTTTTATCCCAATCTAACCATACATTTGGGTCTTTTCTGCAATCATATTTACGGCATCTCTCTGGTCTGTCATTCCATATTTCACATAAAAGATTCTGTCTGTTTAAGTGTGGACAGTACCCATCTTCATCATGTGCGATAAAATAAGGACGTTTTGGGTTCCATTTTATTATCCCCTTTTCAACCTCTTTTTTTGTAAGGGCAAAAATAAAGCTACAACAGACAGCTTTACAAATATGTTTTCTATCTTCATGGTCAAAAATAACAGGTTCCTCTGAATTATCTTCATCACCATAAACAGCTGCAAATCCTAACTCAAGAAGACGTTCAAGCATTTTTTTGATATAGGCCTTTTCTTCTTCGGAGATATCAAAATTTTCTTCAGGAGAGTTATCAGAATAGTTTCTATTATCCATATTGATATAATATAAAATAAAGTTAGAAATATATGTTAAATAAATTTATATTTTTAGATTTAATCTTAAAGCTTAACTTAAAATATATAACATAATACATTGTATAATTTAGATATTTAATTAAATTATTATATTGTATGCTTTGTTGTTAAATTCTTTGAATTACTTTTGAATTACTTAAGAGGATTGTATAATGTTAAAATATAATTTCTACTTATTGTTTTTTATAATATTTTTATGCAAAAAAAATTAAATCTAAAAACACTTAATGAAGAAGAAATTTTTAGCTTTGTAAAAGATTTGGGTTTGCCTCGTTATCGAGGTGTTCAGCTTATTAACCGGATTTATAAAAAATATGATCATGAAATAAATAAAATAACAGAGTTTTCTTATGAACTCAGGGATATTCTTAATAATATTTCATATATTAGTAACCTTTTATTGCTTAAGCGAATAAAATCATGTGATGGAACAGAGAAATTTCTTTTTTCTTTAGAAGATGGTCATACGATTGAAAGTGTCTTGATACCAGAGAAAAAACGTTTGACCCTTTGCATATCATCACAGGTAGGCTGTGGTATGGGCTGTATATTCTGTCTCACTGGGCAGAAAGGTTTTGTAAGAAACTTAAAAGCTTTCGAAATAGTCGACCAGATAATCTCTGTTAATAAGCTAATAAATCCAAAAAAAATTACGAATATCGTATTTATGGGAACAGGAGAACCATTCCTAAATTTTAACGAAGTAATCGAATCTATCCGTAGAATAGTTAATTTCATTGGAATTTCAAAAAGAAAGATTACAGTCTCAACATCTGGAATAGTTCCAAAAATTAATCGGTTTGCTGAAATATCTCCTGAAGTTAATCTTGCGGTTTCTCTTAATGCAACAACAAACGAAACAAGAAGCGAGCTTATGCCTGTTAATAAAAAATACCCTCTTATTTCACTTATAAAGACATGCAGAAATTATTGTTATAGATTCGGCAGAAAAATAACGTTTGAATACGTAATGATTAATAATAAAAACGACTCATCAGAGGATGCTTTCAGGCTTGTCGAACTTTTGAAGGGATTATATTGCAAGGTAAATCTTATTCCCTATAATCAGACTGATTCAAGTAATCTTAAAAGACCACCATATAATAGAATATTAGAATTTCAGAAAATACTTATGGATTGTAATATCAGGACATTAATCCGGGAAAGCAGGGGACAGGATATTTTTGCAGCGTGCGGACAACTCAGGGGAGAATCTTTGAATTAGTATAAGAAGTCTTCATCTCTTTATTCCACTTTAAATATTTTTTCTTTTGGTAGATTTTCGATTAAGTTATCAACCGCCCTTTTCAGAAAGGTTTCATCTGATGATTCAATTGTTACAATCACATTGTAATCACGTATATTCATAATCGGATAAGAACCAATCTTAATATTTTCAATTTTTTTCAGAACATCCTTTAATAGTGGAGCGATAGCAGATTCCGATTCCTGAATATAAATTTTTTTTAGAAATATTTGTGGTTCATTAAAGATTTTCTCTAACGCAAAAAATTTCTTTCTCAGCAACTCTGGGATCCCTGGTAAAATAAAAATATTTTTAAACTTGATTAGAGGAAATGAGAGATTGTCTTCAGTAATAAGTTCAGCCCCTTCAGGAATTTCTGCCATTTTTAATTGTTCTTGAGATAGATTTCCAAGTTTGCTTAAAAGAATTTCATATAAAGTAGGATCAGTAACTATTTTAACATTAAAAGCCTTAGATATTCCCTCAATCGTAACATCATCGTGAGTAGGACCAATTCCACCTGATGTAAATACATAATCAAATCTATCCGAATATTTTTTAACTTCATCAGCTATTTCATCAATGATATCCGGTATTATTGAGATACGGCAAAGTTGGACTCCATGTGCCCAGAGTTCTTTTGCCATGAAGAAGGCATTGTAGTCCTGCACTTTTCCTGATAGAATTTCGTCTCCAATTATAATTATCCCTGCGGTTTTCAGTTTAAATTACCTTGATTTTTATAAATATTGTATCTATTAAACAATAATAGGTCAATAACAGATAGCATTTGATTTAACTTAAACAAGATATGATAAAATGTTTGTAATCCGAATAAAGTTATACATAACCTTTGGAAGAAATTCGAGAATTAATTGAAAGATATAAACTCGAGGAGGATCTCGAGCATATTATTATTCCTATTATTGATAAAAATGGGAATAAAAAACGTTGTTTCCTTCTTAAAAGAAGATTCATAAGAATTGTTTATTCAGAGGAACATTTTGTTGATTATCCACTCGAAGATGCAATCATTGCAACTATAAAATATCCTGACCTTTTATTAAGTGAGGCACTATATTTATTGTATAAAGAGTCTTTTATGAAAATATCTGATGTTGATTCAAAGTCTAATAATCAATAGAAATTTTAATGACTGTAACATTATTAAACTATCTTGCTGTTAACTCCGTCTGGATATTAATTGTTTTCCCATCACGCAAAAATGTGATTGAAACATTATCTCCTGGTTTAAACAACTTAAGAACTTCAGAAAAATCTTTAAGACATTTTATATTGTGTTCATTTATATTGACTATAATATCTCCATTCGACAAACCACCTGAGGATGCTGGCGAATCAGGAATTATATCTGAGACTCTAACACCTTCACCTTTAAAAGAAAAGTCAGGAACAACTCCGAAATGAACTTTTCTAACATTTTGAGAATAATTAACACTTTTGTCAGAAGGCTTAAGATTTGCTGTGATATATCTATCAGACTTTGAGAGATATTCAATTATTTCTTTAACTACTGAAGCTACTTTTAAAAGTCCATCTGAATCTATTTTATCTGCTGTATCTGTAGGACGATGGTAATCTGAATGAGGTCCTGTAAAAAACTGTATAGCAGGCACTCCTGCATTATGGAAACTGACCTGATCACTTGCATCGAGTTCTTCATATATAGTATCTATTTCTACTCCTGTAACAAAACCTGCACCTTTTAAAATATGAGGCCATTCCTTTGCTGAATAAGCACCAAGTGCTAAAAGTTTTCTTTTTTCGAGACGTCCGACTGTATCGATATTAATCATAGCAATACATTTACTAATAGGTAATCTTTTTTGATTCTCTATATAATATTTTGAACCCTTTTTCCCTGATTCCTCACCTGTAAATGCTACAAAAATAATTGAACGATCTGGATGCAATTGTTTTTTAAGAACTGTTGCAAGTTCTATTAGAACAGCAATTCCACTTGCATTATCGTCAGCACCAGGATGTATTTTCCCTTTATTATCTTCTCTTACATCAGGCCAGCCAATGCCCAGATGGTCATAATGAGCACCAATTACAACACTTTCCTCTTTATAGGTTTTATCTTCTCCAGGGATGATACCTATGACATTTTTCATCATCATCTTGTATTCTTTATCTTCCCACGTCTGAAAGTAACTATTTTCCTGATCTCCTCCAGGTTGAAGACCAGCTTCTCTAAATTTATCGGATATAAAATTTGCTGCCATATCAAGTTCTTTTGAGCCTAAACCCCTACCCATGAGTTGTCTACTTGAAAGAAATTTAATGGTATCCATCATTTTTTCTTTAGAGAAAATATATGGTATAGATATAAGGGGTTCTCTTTGAGATAACTTTCCTCTATCTACCATAAAGGTTTTTCCGTCTTTATTTGGTATGAATAATGTCATGGGAGAGTTGAAAACAGGCCAGCGTCCTTTTAGGATATTAACAGGCTCATCTCCTTCGAAGACAAGATAGCTATATTTATGATAATGAGGAAGCTTTCTGCTGATTCCGTCTAATGCTCTATAATTGTCAGAAGCAACTAAAATTAATGGTATATCTGGATTTTTGATGTTTCTTGAAGCAAAAACGAAGGAATTACCCTTTATTGTTATAAATTTATTATCTATATTAACACCAGAACTATCAAAATTGACTTTGTATAATGATAAATTGTTAGTAACATCATTAAGAAAACGGTTCTCCCAACCCAGAACTGCTACAGCATATTCAGTGGGAATTTCTTTTATCTCGTGATCGAACTTTATATCTACCACATCCGGTCCTGATTCTTTAAGATGGTTAGCTAACATTAAATATTTTTCTTTTAATGTTTCATCAGCAGAAGAAGGAATCAGAACAAGCATTTTTTTAGCTCCTAAAGCCTGTGATATAGCAGGTGGTATCTCATTTCTATTAAGTCTTCTAAAAACATCATATTCAGGATCAATATCAATTCGCAATGGTCTTGAAGGTAATCTAAGAGTAAATTCAATAATCTTTTTATTCATTCTAAGTAAAGATTGATAGGCATATTCTTTCCCTTCCATTGATACTGCAACAGGTATATCTAATACATAGGCTTCACCAGTTTGTATTTGTTCTATGGTTCCGTTAAGAATATAGACATCTTTGTCCTGAGTTACAGTTACATTCTTTATTCTTATCTCAGGAGCCCCTGTTCTGCTAATCCACTGATCGAATTCCTTATCAAGATTTTGTTGAGATACTTTTTCAAAGCTAATTTTTAAATCATTAAAAGATGCAATTTTGAAAAGGTTATCTCGATAAAATTTTTTAAGACTATCTATAAACATTTTATTTCCGAGTTTCATTCGGAGCATATGGAAAAACATGAGTGATTTCCCATACCCAATAGCTTCTGTTGATGAATTGTGTCTTACTCGAAAATCCTTTAGGGAGAAATCACGTCCCTTGAGAATATAATCTGTATATTTCTGGAGCGTTGTCTGTCGATATTCTACAGCATTCCCCTCCAGTTCCTTTATAAGATGATCTGAAAGATATGCGGTAATACCTTCAGACCAGTTACCTTTCGTATAATCAGGGTAAACACCGTTACCCCACCAATTATGAAGAATCTCATGAGGATATGAAGAATTAATTATGAACGGAAACCGGATAATCTTCTGGCCGAGTAAAGTGAATGATGGCATACCCAGTCCTGTTTCCCAGAAATTTTCTACAAGAGCAAATTTCTTATAAGGATATGGCCCTATAAGCTGTTCGTACATGTTTATGTATTTAATAGTGGCATTTAAGTATTTCTCAGCGAGTTCTTTATCAGGAGAGCGTAAATAGACCATTGCTAACTTATTATCTTCTTTTTTGGTATACTCAATAAATTTTCCTGCAATCAGAAATATCTCATCCTGTGTTTCATTTGAGTCCCATTGCACAAGTGTACCGTCATTATCTTTCTTATATAAAACTCTGTCTCCCTGACTTATTGCATCCCAATCCTTTGGAAGCCAGATATGAAGATTGAATGTAATAACCTCTTTTTCAAAATTAGGATACCAGAAAGAGCTTCCAGCGAGATATACTCCTTCTTCTGATATAATGCCAGGGGTCATTTTAAAACCCCTTGCCTGTTCCTTTCCATAAGGCTCTATCTCATGATTTATTATCCCATTATATTCGAGTGTAAAATTCTTTATGTCAGAAGGTAATTTTACTTTATATGTTGTAAAAATAATTTCATTACGAGGATTACTGAACTTAACAATTAAGACTCCAGGGGTTCTTGAAGATACAATAAGTCCGCTGTGCAGATCAAAATAAAATTCCCTTTGAAAACCTTCTTGTATGGTTATTGTATCTATGACTGCAAGACGATTTTCTTCGGGATACAGACGAACATTAAGGTCATGGTGAATTTTTGTTATATCATTTGAATATGAAATATTTATAGTTAAATGAATAATAAGCAATAATAATATAAAACCAAATATAAAACGATGAGATTTCATTTATTTTAATCTATCCAGTCAGAGATAAAAACATCAGTTGAGCGAGGTTTAAGAGGATTTCTGTTTGAACAGAAAACCAGTTTTTTCCCATCATTTGAGAACATCGGAAATCCATCAAAAACAGAGTTATAAGTAATTCTTTCGAGTCCGGTACCATCAATGTTTATTAGATATAGTTCAAAATTATGACCGAATCTCTTTGTATCCTCAAGCCAATCATCCATATTACTTGAAAAGATAATTCGTTTCCCGTCTGGATGCCATGAAGGTGCAAAATTTGTTGCTCCGTTTTTCAATATTAATTTTTTATTTGATCCATCACTGTCCATTATCCAAAGGTCAAGGGGTAGGGGTATAATATAATTATTCTCCATGCATTTCTTCCACATTGTCCTTTCCTCTTTTGTTTCAGGATACCACGCACGCCATACTATTTTTTTCCCATCAGGAGAAAACCATGGTCCTCCGTCATAACCGATTCTATCTGTCAGGCGCCTAACATTCGAGCCATCAGCATTCATAATATATATGTTGAAATCAAAATTTCTTTTTGAACCAAATACTATATGTTTGCCATCTGAGGAAATAATAGGTTCTGCATCATATTCAGGATTATCTGTTATTTTTTTAATTTCTGTTCCATCAATGTTCGCTACGAAAATATCATATGGATACAGAGGCCAAACATGACCTGAAATATCAGGAACAATAGGTTTTGGAGGACAATCCTCGGGAATATGACTGGTTGAGGCAAAAATTATTCTGTTATTATCTGGAAAGAAAAACGAACACGTATGTGCTCCATGGTCAGGACTAACCATCTGTTTTCCTGACCCATCAATATTCATTATCCAGATTTTATCGCATTGATAATTATTACGGTTCGACTGATAGATTAGTTTCATACCATCCCAACTGAAATAAGCCTCTCCATTATCTCCATCAAAAGTAAGCTGGGTAACATTTTTCATATGGTATTCTTTTGATTGCAAATCATCAAATGCAAAAGTTGATCCTTTCAAGAAAATATTAATTGTTAATATAATCAACAAAAAATAAAATTTTTTCATAATATCACTAACAGAATAATATCAGATTTTCATATCTCCAAAGATAATCTTATTTATATTTTTCAATGAATCAATTGGAGAAGTAAAGATTATTGAACCATCGTCTATTTCATCTACAATACCTAATGCCTTTGTCTCATCATTATAATTTAAACCTATGAGTTTTCCCTGTAAACAATCCGCATATTTTGGTATGAAAGAATTTTTTTTATAGTAACAAATAATACTGTTTTTCGAAACTATAAAATTGTTGAGTTTAGAGTTACTAAAATAATCTTTTAATTTTATCTTTCTATACAATATTCTTTCTTCTCTGCTTCTAATTTTAACCATGCATGAAACAGGTATCCTGTGAACATAAATATTTTCAACAAAATTTAGTATGTTTTCTAATTCGTTTTCTCTCTGTAAAGCTATGATATGTTCAGGCTGTATAGATTTTATTTTAAGTATTTTCAAGTTTTTCCCAATCTCTCCTGATATAAGTCCTGAAGTATCTATTAGCACAAAATCCGAATTTTCTTTGCATATTTTTGTCATTTTACTTGTTATAGATATTATGGTGGACATATTCATTGCTGGATTAATAGTTCCAACAAAGGACATTTTTTCAAAAGTAAATTTATCAAAATCATGTTCATTATAAAATATCCTCATAGATACTGTTCCAGGAAGTCCCAGTGATGATTGCCCAACATCTGAATCTATAACAGAAGTCACTAAGTTTTTTCTTAAAAGTTCTTTTAGAAGATACTTTAAAAGAGAAGATTTGCCAGAATCTGTCGCTCCGATTATCATAGATACGCCTCTGATATTGTTTAAATCTTCAATAAGATTTTTCCATTTAACTTCAGGAATAATTTTCATATTGAATTATATCATTATAGCTCTTGACTAACTTAATTTTATTAACATAAGATTAATCTTAATAGTTTTTTATAAACTTAATTCAGAGTGAAAACTATTACTTTTATATAACCATCAAAAAGGAGAATATTATGAAAAAAAATGAACTGATCAAAATGCTGAATAGAGATCTTGCTGACGAGCATGCAGCAATTATCCGTTACCTTGTTCATGGATGGCTTGAAGGAGAAGATACCCCTTTAGGAGCTAATCTCATCTCAAGATCAAGAGAAGAAATGTGGCATATGCATTGGCTGGGTATGATTATATGCCAGTTAGGTGGCGAACCTGACTTTAAACCAGCTCCATATCCGTATGATCCTACAAACAGAGCTACTATATTCAAATCATATGTTGAATATGAAGAAAAATTAATACCCCACTATAATAGCGAAGCCGAAATGGTAAATGAACCTCATATTAAACGTGTTCTACAAAGAGAAGCGTGGGAATCTGCTATTCACGCAAGAAAATTCCAGAGGATTCTCGGAAAACTCAAACCAGAAGAAGCTGAAGGTGTCCCAGGTGGAGAAATGGAAATGCCGAGAGAATTTATTGATATGTTGCAGAAAGAAGTAACAAGAAAATATAACGAAATGTTGCAACATATTAGATATTCATGGGTATTTCAAAAAAAAGGTATAATCGGCTGGCAGCTTATGGATCAGGCTATGGAAAAAATGAAACAGCTTGCTCATATAGCAGAAGATATTGCAGGAAATGGAGTACCACCGATCTTCAAACCAGGAAAGATTGATATTACAAAAAACATTACACAAGCGATGAAAAAAGCTGCAAAAGATGTTGCTACGGCTTATTCACGTCACTTGAAAATGAAAAACGACACTGAATTACAAAAACATGGAGGATTGATTATTAATATTGATCTTGCTATTCAACAGGAGAAGTATCAAGCTGAAGAATTAAAAGACTTTGCCACTAAAAAATGATTTCTATTAGAGCAAATAAAATCAAACCCTCTCCAACACTTTCTATAGATGCAAAAGCGAAAGAATTGAAAGAGAGGGGGATTGATGTTGTCAATTTTGGAGTAGGGGAACCAGATTTTGATACCCCTGAAAATATTAAAGAAGCTGCTATAAAGGCTATCAGAGATGGTTTTACAAAATATACTCCTGTTGGGGGTATCGATATTCTCAAAGATGCTATTATCTCAAAGTTTAAAAAAGATAATGGGCTTGATTATTCACGAGAAGAAATAATTGTTTCTTGTGGAGCAAAACATAGTCTATATAATATTGCACAGGCTTTATTTAATCCTGGAGATGAGGTTTTAATTCCATCACCATACTGGGTATCTTATCCTGAACAGGTTATTTTGAATGATGCAACTCCTGTTTTCATACAAACATATGAATCTGATTCCTTTATGATTAAGTCCGAAGCAATAGAATCTAAAATTACAAAAAAAACAAAGGCTTTAATACTGAATTCCCCTTCAAACCCTACAGGACTTACATACGATAAAAAAAATCTCGAACAGATTGCTGAGGTATCTCTAAAACACAATATTTATATTATTTCCGATGAAATTTATGAAAAACTGCTGTATGATGGTGCAAAGCATATCAGTATCGCTTCATTAAGTAAGGAGATAAAGGATAAGACTATAGTAGTCAATGGTCTTTCAAAATCATATGCTATGACAGGGTGGAGAATAGGTTATGCAGCAGGGCCAAAAGATATTATAAAGGCAATGACTAATATTCAGAGCCAGTCCACATCAAATCCAACATCTATAGCTCAGAAGGCTGCTGTTGAAGCTCTCACTGGCCCACAGGATTTCATAGTAACCATGCTTCAGGAATTCGATAAAAGAAGAAAATTTCTTATGCATGAATTGAATTCTATTCCGTTTATCAACTGTAAGACTCCAAATGGTGCATTTTATGCTTTTCCGAATACCTCAAAGTTATACGGAAAATCAACAGATAATTTTAAGATATCTTCTTCGTCAGATCTTGCTTTATACCTTCTTGACAATGCGAACGTTGCTTTGGTCCCTGGAGGGGCTTTTGGAGAAGATGATTATATAAGACTTTCTTATGCAACCTCCATTCATGAGTTAAAGAAAGGAGTCGATAGGATTAGAGAGGCATTGAAGAGATTTACTTGATAACTGGTAAAACAAAAATAAACCAAGATTCAGAAGTTTATCGTTCGGGCTATGTTTCGATTATAGGTCGTCCGAATGTTGGAAAATCTACTATATTTAATTCAATCTTAGGAGAAAAGATTGCTATTGTTACACCAAAACCCCAAACAACAAGAAACAAAATTATAGGTATCAAGACACTACCCCATGCTCAGATCATTTTTATAGATACCCCTGGTATTCACCGACCACGACATGGCCTTGGAGAAACAATGGTCAAAACAGCAATAGATGCTTTAAGGTCTGTAGATTTAATACTTCTCATGGTTGAATGTGGAAAAATTGAAAAAAATGATATGATTATCATTGATTTATTAAAAAACGTGAAATCTCCAACTTTCCTTTTAATTAATAAAATAGACTTAATAAAAAAAACAGACCTGCTACCCATAATAGAGAAATTCAACAAACTCTATAATTTCAGTGAAATTATCCCGGTATCTGCTTTGAAATCTGATGGTATTGATATACTTATAGAAAAAATTTGCAATTATTTACCCAGAGGCCCTAAATATTATCCTGATGACCTTATAACTGATCAATTAGAGAAATTTATGGTATCTGAAATAATAAGAGAAAAAATTATGAAAATGACCGAGGAAGAGCTACCGCATTCTGTTGCTGTTATGATTACTGAATGGAAAGAAAAGGATGATAGAATCATAGTCATTAAAGGTAATATATATGTTGAAAGAGAAAGCCAGAAAGCTATTATAATAGGAAAGAAGGGTAATATGTTAAAATCTATAGGGACTGCTGCAAGAAAAAACATAGAAGCTTTTTTAAATACAAGAATTTTTCTTGAGCTATGGGTAAAAGTAAAGAAGAATTGGAGAGATAACAGACACTTCTTAAAAGAATTAGGTTATATATAAAAATGTTAATACAGATGAAAGTTGAAGGCATGTTGTTTGATCCAAGGAGTAATATGTATATATTACTCCTTAAGGAAATTGATGGCAATGGTACTTTACCAATATGGATAGGAAAACCAGAGGCAGATTCTATAGCTCTTGCATTAGGCAAAGTTGAAACTCCACGGCCATTAACGCATGATCTTATCAAAAATATTATAGAATCTTTTCATTTCCGGTTAATAAGAATTATTGTTACAGAGATTCTTGACAACACCTATTATGCCTTACTATGTATAAATGATGGTACTAAAGACAACTTTATTGATTCAAGACCAAGTGATGCAATCGCAATAGCACTGAGATTAAATGCTCCAATATTTGTAGAAGAACGAGTAATGGAAAAGAAGAGTTCAGATGAACTTGAAGAGTGGTTGAAGAATCTGAAGCCCGAGGATTTTGGAAATATCATGTAATGTTACATAGAACTGTAGGGATTGTTTTAAAAACTTTTCCATATGGAGAGGCTGATCTTATTGTTACTTATCTAACACCTGATTTTGGAATTATTAAATTATTCGCTAAAAGTCCTCGTAAGATACATAGTAAATTTGGAAGCAGTCTTGAGCCTCTAACTTATTCAAAAATATCATTCTGGGGAAAAGAAGATTCAGCATTACCAAGATTGACTCAATCTGATATTATAAACTCATTCCACACAATACGGGTTACTCTTAATGTATTTCTTAAAATATCAGAAATAATAGAAATAACACTACAGTTTATACCTGAAAGAGACTCAAATAAGAATATATTCTATCTGCTTCTTACTACCCTGTATGATATGGAAAATAACATTTTTTTATTTTCAAATAATCAGAATCGCAAGGGGATACCCGTTAATAACAACTTACTAATAACAAATTACAAGGTCAAATTTCTCAAGTTAGCTGGTTTTGCACCCAGGTTTGATGTTTGTGGAAGGTGTGGGAAGTCAGGACGTAATTTTTATGTTTCGCAGGGAACGATTATCTGTAATGAATGCGCAAAAGCATTCGAATCTTCATTCGAGATATCTCCATCGGTCTTAATGCTTTATTCAGATCTGCTCACATGGGATACAGAAAAGATAAATCGTATAAAACCTACAGAAAAAATTCTTTCAGAACTATCTGAAATATTAAATATCCATATAAAATATATTCTTTCTAAGCCACTTAAAACAATAGAATTCATCAAATCTTTTTAAATGATTTTGCCTTCAAAAAAAAAGTTTATCGAACTTATTAAATATGGAAGTATTCCACCGTTATATGAGAGCATACCTTTTTTACCTCCTTATTCTATCTATGAACGTATAATATCCAGTAATAGTTTTATTTTTGAGAGTGTTAAAGGTCATGAAAAGATTGCACGATATTCTTTTATAGGTTTTGAGCCATGCATGATATTCAAAATAAAGAATGGTATAGCAGAGATTGAATCTTTATCTAAAAAGATTATTCAAACTAGGAAACCTCTTGCATTGATGAAGACCATTATGAACTATTACCGTCAAAAGAGTTTTGAAAATCTTCCGCCATTTCAAGGAGGCTTCGCAGGAATTATAAGTTATGATTTTGTGCAATATATCGAAAAATTGCCTTCAAATTCAAAAGATGATACTAATCTACCCGATGCTCATATGTTTATTATTGATAAGCTAATTGCTTTTGATCATGTATTAAAAAAATGCTGGATTATAGTATGTCCAGGTGTTAGAGAATCATTGGAAAATCATGAAATAAATGGAATAAGCTGGGATGAAAAGTATGATGAAGCTTCATGCATAATTTCAAATATAAAGAAAAGGTTAGAGAACAATTCAGATAATTACGATGATTTTTTTCAAAAATCGAAACAGATAATTGAAATTGTTTATGAAATGAAAAAATATCAATATATGGACATCGTAAAACATGCAAAAAATTATATTGCTGCAGGAGATATTTTTCAGGCTAATCTTTCACAAAGAGTCTCAGCTTGTATCAAAGATAAAAAGCCATGGAACATTTATAAAGTTCTAAGGTCTATAAATCCTTCACCTTTTGCTGCATTCGTTGATTTCGGTAATTATAAGATAGTAAGTTCTTCACCCGAAAGACTGCTAAGGGTAAAAGATCGAAATATAGATACAAGACCTATTGCTGGCACAAGACCACGTGGAAGGGATACCGGCGAGGATGAGTTTATGCGTGAGGAACTTATTTTAAATGAAAAAGAAAGAGCTGAACATATAATGTTAATAGACCTTGAAAGGAATGATATTGGTAGAGTTTCAGATTATGGTACGGTAAGAGTAGATGAACTTATGATTACCGAGGATTATTCACACGTTATTCATATTGTTTCAAATATAAATGGTAGACTTTCACCAGATAAAGACTGTTTTGATGTTATCAGAGCGGCTTTTCCGGGTGGCACTATAACAGGAGTTCCAAAAGTAAGATGTATGGAGATCATTGATGAACTTGAACCTGTTAAGAGAGGTCCTTATACCGGCTCGCTGGGGTATATTAGTTTTACAGGAAATATGGACTTAAATATTATTATAAGAACCTTTGTCATAAAAGGAGAAACAGTTTATGTCCAGGTTGGAGCTGGAATAGTTGCAGATTCAGATCCAGAACGAGAATATCATGAAACACTTAAAAAGGCTGAAGCACTCATTCGAACATTGCAACATGTATGAAGTTTAAAAAAACTTAAACCAGCTTTTCTTTTCTTTCAAATTTTCAAAATTCTTATTAATATTTTTTAGACTTTCAAGGATTTCTTTCTGTTCTTTTTTTATTTCATTGAATCCAGCAACAGTAGAAGAAATAATTTGCCTGAAATCATTCATACCTGACTGTCCAGCAGATATTATACTCTTTAATTCTCTCAATTCCCTTAATACTTCTTGAATGGCATCTGTTATTTTGTTTAGTTTCTCATCTGAAAAAACAGGAACTTCTCTGATCTCTTTAATAACTACTTCCTTTGTTTTTCCACTTTCTTCTAACGCCTGATCGATTGGTTGTGTTCTGCTTTCGACGATTATTTCATCAGTAATCTTTTTTTCTGTAACAGGGGATTCCTCTATTGTATCAATTATGGAAGCAGCTTCCACAGGTTCTTCATAGATGGGTTCAACCATAGAAGTATCTTCAGAAATCTTTCCTTCAATAACAGGTTCTTCAACTTTTTCTTTAACTTTGAGATCTATATTGTGTCGTTGTGCAATATTTTTAATAACAAGCTTAGTAATATATTGGAAGGTATCTTCAACACCTTTCCCGTTTATTGCAACAGATTCTCTATACTCATATCGTCCATCATTATTAAGATCTTTATTCAATTCATCGATAGATAAAATGTTAGGTAAATCACGTTTGTTGTATTGCATGAGAATCGGGATTTCTTCAGGGTTAATATTATTTGCAATAAGATTCTCCATCATATTTTTTAAACTTTCGATATTCTGTTCTTTCATCTCTCGCTGTGAATCTGCAACAAAAACTACAGCATCAGCACCTTTCAGAACAAGTTTTCTTGTTGCATTATACCTAACCTGTCCTGGCACGGTGTAGAGTTGAAAACGTATAGAAAAATCTTTAATTTTACCTAATTCTATCGGAAGAAAATCGAAGAAAAGAGTTCTGTCAGCTTCGGTAGCAAGAGATAAAAGTTTTCCTCTTGTTTCTGGATTGAGAATAGAGTGCAGATATTGAAGATTTGTAGTCTTACCACTTAGTCCAGGGCCATAATAAACTATTTTAATGGTAATTTCTTTAGTTGCGTAATTAAATAATGCCATGATTTTATACTATAGCATAAACTGCATTCCTTGTATGATATTTAACTCTATACATTGCTTCATCAGCAAGTCTTATAAGATCCTCCTTCGTTTTTGCACTTTCTGGATATGAAGCAACCCCGAAACTTGCAGTTAATTTAAGCAAGTAACCTTCCTTCTTTAGAAAAGTATAATCTTCAATGGCCTTTCTCATTCTTTCAGCAATTTGAGCTGCAGCATCAGGAGATGTCTGGGGTAACACAATAACAAATTCATCTCCACCATATCTTGCAACGATATCCACTGTTCGTAAACTTTTTAAAAGAAGCTGTGCCATTTCAACAAGAATCTTACTACCTATTAGATGTCCATGACGGTCATTGACATTCTTAAAATAATCGATGTCCATGAATATCAAGGATACAGAAGTATTATATCTGCTTGCACGTTGAATCTCAACTTCTATTGTTCTGTTCAGATATCGAGTATTGAAGAGCTTTGTTAAATCATCCGTTATAGCAAGTTCTTTCATCCTTTGATATAGCGAAGTCCTTTCGATGGCTATTGCTAATTGATCAATTATTCTTATCACCAAATCAAGGTCATCTTTTTTAAAAGGATTTCCTGTTTTCTTATTTACAAGTTCAAGAACGCCTATTACCTGATTTTGACTTTTTATAGGCACACATAATAGAGATTTTGTTTTGAAGTGTATAGCTTTATCTATCTCACCAAAAAATCGTTTATCTTTTGTAACATCTGGAACAATAAGAGGGATTCCTTCCTGAGCAACCCATCCTGCAATACCTTCTCCTATTTTTAATCTGAATTTACGTATCACTTTTGCTTTTTTGCTCTCCATCTTTTCAAATACAAGATCACCGGTCTCCTGATCTATCAGAAGTATTGACCAAGCTTCTGCTTTGGTCATATCTTTGATTCTTTCCATTACTTTCTTAAGGCTATTGCCTAAATCAAGAGAAGATGTGAGTGTTTTACTTACATCTTCATAAAAATTAATTTCACGTTGTGCAAGAGATAGTTCATTTTTTAATTTGGTATTATCAAAAAAAGTCTTTTTTTCTCGCAATAGCCTGTCAATAAAATGTTTAATTTCTTTAATACCTGGTGAAAACAATGGATATGTAAAAGGTTCTTTGAGCCAGAAACCAAAACCTTTTGTTGAGAGATTTTCTGAAATTATAATTTTGGGTATATTCTTTGTTATCTTAATAAGTTTTCTGAGTGAAGGCTCTCTGGATTGTTTTTTATCTATAATTAGCAGATCTGTTTCATTGTAATTTACGGATAATGCCTTATCAAAATTTTCTATCTTTGTTACAAAAAAGCCAGATGTTGAGAGTGCATCATCAATATCATCTCTGAGTGCAATATTTCCAATTAAAAATATTTTAGGCATTTATTCCACAACATTTTTTGTATTTTTTTCCACTACCACAAGGGCAAGGATCGTTTCTCCCGATCTTTCTCCCTCGTTTAACAGTTTGAACCCCTGAAGATCCTTCACCCCTGTTATAGCTTAATCGCAACTGCCGCACGGGTTCTTTTTTTATTGTTTCCCTTTTTTGAACCTGTATTTTAAAGAGACGTGAGAGGATTTCTGTAGAAATTCTTGATGTCATATCTGCAAATAAATCAAAAGCTTCTTTCTTGTATTCAACTAAAGGGTCTCGTTGTCCATAGCCTCTAAGACCAATGCCTTCCTTTAAATGATCCATGGCAAGTAGATGGTCTTTCCACTGGGTATCGATAACCTGTAGCATAATGACTCTTTCGAGATATCTCACAACATCACTGCCTATCTCTGATTCTTTTTTGTCGTAGAAACTTTTTATCTCAGCAATAAGTGATTCCCTGAGATTTTCTCTATCTGCATTTTCAATATCAATAATAAATGCAAATATACTATAAACAGCATCTTTGAGTCCTTTCCAGTCCCAATCATCGATGTGTTTTTCTTCTGGACAGTAAATATCCAGCAACTCTTCAACAATACTCTCTGCCATGTTGAATAAACGTTCCTTGAGGTTTGAACTCTGGAGAATATCCTTCCTGAAAGAATATATTTCTGTTCTCTGTTTATTCATTACATCATCATATTCTATGAGATGTTTTCTAATATCAAAATTGTGCGCCTCAACACGTTTCTGTGCGTTTTCGATAGCTTTTGTAACCATCTTGTTTTCTATCGGCATATCTTCATCCATGCCGAGTTTATCCATAAGGCCTGAAATTTTGTCTGACCCAAAAATTCGCATAAGATCGTCTTGAAGTGAAAGATAAAATCTCGAAGAACCAGGGTCTCCCTGTCTTCCTGAACGTCCTCTGAGCTGATTATCTATTCTTCTTGCTTCATGACGTTCTGTACCGATTATATGAAGTCCTCCAAGAGAAACCACTTTTTCTCTGTCTTTTATACAAAGTTCCTCTGCTTTTATAAATGAGGCTTTCCAATCATCTTCAGTATAATCTTTTTTATCTTTCAATAATTCCCTCGTTAGTCCTTCAGGATTACCACCAAGGATAATATCTGTTCCTCGTCCAGCCATATTTGTTGCAATAGTAACAGAACCGCTTCTCCCAGCCTGGGCAATAATCTCGGCTTCTCTTTCATGATATTTTGCGTTTAAAACAGAATGTGGTATTCCTCTTTTTTTAAGAAAATGACTTAATATTTCTGACTTCTCGATAGAAATTGTTCCCACAAGGATTGGCTGCCCTTTCTTGTGAAGTTCTTCAATCTCTTTAAGGACAGCATTAAATTTACCTTTTTCAGTTTTATAAATGAGATCTGGATGATCTATGCGTATCATTGGTTTATTCGTTGGGATTACAATTACTTCAAGATTATATATTTTGGCAAATTCTTCTGCTTCGGTATCAGCGGTACCAGTCATGCCTGCCAGTTTGTTATACATTCTAAAGTAGTTCTGAAAAGTTATTGTTGCAAGCGTCTGGTTTTCACTTTCGATTTTTACACCTTCTTTTGCCTCAATTGCTTGATGAAGTCCATCAGACCATCGTCTTCCAGGCATAAGTCTTCCTGTAAATTCGTCTACTATGATAATCTCTCCATCTTTGATGACATAATCAACATCCCTTTTGAATAACGTGTGTGCTTTTAAAGCCTGTAAAATATGATGAACAAGTTCAATATTAGATGGGTCATAGAGATTACCTACTCCGAGCATTTTCTCAATTTTTATATTTCCTTCGTCTGTTAGAATCGCTGTTCGTGCTTTTTCATCAATAGTATAATCAACATCTTTTTTAAGCTTTGGTATGATCTTATCAATTCTATAATATTTATCAGTTGATTCTTCTGAAGGTCCGGATATAATCAGAGGTGTTCTTGCTTCATCAATAAGTATACTATCAACCTCATCAACAATCGCATAATTTAATTCTCTTTGACAATATTCCGAAAGGTCATATTTCATATTATCCCTTAGGTAATCAAAGCCAAATTCGTTGTTTGTGCCGTATGTGATATCTGCTGAATAAGCCTCTTTTCTTGTGCATGGCCTAAGAAAATCGAATCGCTTGTCATTTGAAAAGTAAGAAGGGTCAAACAAAAAAGAACTATCATGTTGAATAACACCGATTGATAAACCAAGAAAATGATAAACAGGTCCCATCCATTGGGTATCTCTTTTAGCAAGATAATCATTTACAGTTACAACATGAACACCTTTGTTTTCCAGGGCATTCAGATAGACGGGTAGGGTAGCCACAAGAGTTTTTCCCTCTCCAGTTTTCATTTCAGCAATTTTGCCTTCGTGTAGAACAATACCACCAAGTATCTGCACATCAAAGTGCCTCATTTGAAGCTTTCGTCTTGATGCCTCTCGAACTGTTGCAAAAGCCTCTGGAAGGATATCATCCAGTGATTCACCAGATTCGAGTCTTTTTCTGAATTTTTCGGTATTGTCTCTGAGCTGGATATCTGTGAGGTTCTTAACTGTTGCTTCCAGACTGTTAACTTGTTCTACAATAGGCCATAGACGTTTCAGTTCGCGCTCATTTTTTGTTCCAAAAACCTTGTTTAGTAATGTTCCAAACATGTTATATATAATAGAATTAAGAAGAATAAGATTTCAAGAACAGTTCATATCTTAACTATGTTATAAATACTACAACCTTGCTACCTAAAGATAATGCATGGTAAATTTAAACTATGTCTAAGAGTGTTTATATACGCACTTTCGGATGCCAGATGAATTTTCATGATTCTGAAAAAATACTTGGTATTCTTAAAGAAGAAGGATATATCAGGACAGATAATCCAAAAGTTGCAGACCTAATTATATTTAATACTTGCAGTATCAGGCAAAAAGCCGAGCAAAAATTTTATAGTGAACTTGGCAGATTGAAATCTCACAAAAAAAGAAAACCATCGTTACAGATAGCAGTTGCTGGGTGTATTTCACAACAGGATGGTAAAAACATATTCAAAAAAGCATCTCATGTCGATTTTATTTTAGGACCACAGAATATTCATCTATTAAAAGATTTAATAGAATATAAATTTAGCAAAATTGCTATAGATGATAATTCTGAAATAGCAATAATAGACCTTCCAAAAGAGAGAGAGAGCAGAATAAGGGCATGGATTACGATAATGTATGGATGCAATAATTTTTGCAGTTACTGTATCGTGCCTTACACAAGAGGTAGAGAACGTTCAAGACCATATGAAAATATAGTATATGAGGCAACAGAGCTTGCTGAAAAAGGTTATAAAGAAATTACACTTCTCGGTCAAAATGTTAATTCTTACAAGAGCGAAGTGAGTTTTCCTGAACTATTAACAAAGCTTAATGCAATAGATGGAATCGAGAGAATACGTTTTGTTACTTCCCACCCGAAAGATCTTTCAGATGAACTTATAAATTCAATATCACAATTACCAAAAGTTTGCGAGCATATTCATTTGCCAATGCAATCAGGTTCAAGCAAAATACTGAAACAAATGAATAGAGGATATGCATATAGTGATTATATAGAAAAAATTATTAAACTCAGGAAACAGATTCCTGGAATTGCAATTACATCTGACATTATCACAGGTTTTCCCGGTGAAACTGAAAAAGATCATTTGCAAACAATAAATGCACTTAAAGAAATAGAGTTTGATGGAATATATGCTTTCAAGTTTTCTCGGAGACCACTAACAAAAGCTGCGCAGATGGAAGAGCAAGTTCCTGAAGAAATAAAATCTGAGCGGCTTACTGAGATATTGAGTGTTCAGGACGAAATAACTTTAAAAATTAATAGATCACTCGAGGGCACTTTCCACGAAATACTTATTGAAGGTCATAGTAAGACAGATGATAACAAACTTACAGGAAGAACACGTACCAATAAAATAGTTAATATTCAAAAAATAACATTAAAAGAGGGAAAATTAATAACAGTGAAAATAACTAAAGGTAAAAAACATTCATTAGATGGAGAGCCCGTCTCTATATGAAATTTTCTATTTTAACCCTCGGGTGTAAAGTAAATCAATCAGAAAGTGTTTTTATTGAAGGAAATCTTGTAAAAAATGGGTTCATACCTGTAACTATATATGACAGACCAGATTTTTGTATTATCAATACTTGCTCTGTAACCTCAAAAAGCGATTATCAATCAAGACAAATTATCAGAAAATGTGTCAAAACTGGAGCAAAAGTTATTGTAACAGGTTGTTACTCACAATTGAATCCTGAAGAAGTTAAACAAATTGATGATTCGATAATTATTGTCGAAAATAATAATAAATATAATATTATTAATATGTTAAATAATAATAATAAAACTAATACTTTCAATTATAATCTTCGATCAAGGCCTTATGTTAAGGTTCAAGATGGTTGTAATTATTCTTGTGCTTATTGTGTAATACCACATGCTAGAGGGCAATCAAAAAGTCTTAATTTTCAAAATGTTTTAAATCAGGTTTTGGAACTTCAAGAAGAAGGATTTAATGAAATAGTTATTACTGGTATTAATCTTGGTTTATACGGTAAAGACTTTAAACCGCAAAAAAAGCTATCACATCTTATAAAGTTTCTTTTGAATAATACAAAAATAAAAAGATTCAGATTAAGTTCATTAGAACCAAATGAAATTGATAAAGAAATTATTGAACTTTTAAATGAATCTCGAATTTGTAACCATATTCATATACCATTACAAAGTGGTGATGATAAAATATTAAAATTAATGAGAAGAAATTATACAATCAATAAATATACAAGAATTATTGAGGATATTTATAATAAAGTACCTAATGTTTCAATCGGAAGTGATATTATTGTTGGTTTTCCTGGTGAGGGAGTAAATGAATTTAATAATACAAAAAATGTGATTCGTTCGTTGCCTTTCTCATATCTACATATATTTACATTTTCACAAAGGCCTAAGACAATTTCATATTCAATGCCTGATCAAATACCTGTTTACACAAAAAAAGAAAGGGCTAAAGAAATTAATGCTATAAATATCAGCAAAAAACAGAGTTATATGGAATCTATGATTGATAATTGCCTTGATATCATTATAGAAGACAAATGCTATGATGGTTCGTTTATAGGAACTTCAAGTAATTACTTGAAGGTAAATATTTTCACAAATGCTTATAACAAAAAATCTCTTGTCACTGTGCGAATTATAGGAGTAGAAAATAATACATTAATAGGAAATCCACTATAAATTATTTAACATACTGAATTAATTTATTTTTTTAGATGCCTAAATGATAGTCAAAGATGTTTAAGTCAGCTTTATTGTAGGAAAGAACCTCTTTTTGAACAAAAATAATAACAACTTACTAACAATTTATGTTTAATTGTTATGTCTGATAAGATATATTATGTAAAATATTATCTTTAATATTTTTAACATAAGTAATAGCCATATTTCTATTTTTTACTCTTCTCTCGAATTCAGCCCTTCTAAGTTCTTTGATTATATAACCAAGCATCTTACCTTGATGAATATCACAGATATTTATTATTTCATTTGTTTTTAAAACACTTTTCTTATTTATTCTTAAGTATCTCCTGTAATCATTAAGCAAATCAAACTTTCTTTCGATGATTATTAAGTCAATTGATGCAGCTTTTGCGTTGTTAAAAATATCAAATAACTTTTTTTGTAAATTAATATCTTTATTTTTATATACGGTATCCCCTCTTTGAAAAAGTTCAATTCTCTTTTTTATATGATTACTTAATTTTAATAAATAACAATTACTTTTAGATATTCTTATATTTCGCATGAGAATCTCAAGGCATAGTAAACCCTTGTAAGATAAATTTTGTGAAAATGTTTTATTAAGTAATGCTTTAAGATTATTAGGAATACTGCTTTTAATAGTTCTTTCAAGTTTATATATTACTCTAAGATTATTTTGTAAGGTTTTATAAGAATTGTAGAAAACTTTTCTTAGGACACTATCATAAAATGCCATTTCAAGATATTTTGCTGCATGCTCTGAGTTTAATAAATTGAAAACTTCTAAAGTAATTCTTTCAGATGAGAGTGTATTTATGCTACTATTCAATAACTTCAGGGCATTCCTGGTATTTGTTTCAATAGAACCGTTTAGCTCTGCTGCAAATCTGTAAGCCCTGATAATCCTTAGAGGATCGGAGTTTAAATTTTCAATTGATATGCATTTTATTATCCTTTTTCCTATGTCATTTAAACCATTATAAGGATCTATAATTCCCATTAATGGTGACCATGCAATAGAATTGATTGTAAAATCTCTTTTTGATAGATCTTCATGTAATGTGCCCTGAGGTTTCGAAAAGTCAAATGTTGTTCCATTTTTTAAAACAATTCTTTTAAGGTTACCTTTTTTGAAACTAATAATCGTTCCATGAAAAATCTTATTTAATTCTTCAACAAATTTATCTATTTCTTTATCAACTATGAAATCTCTGTCATTAGAATATATTCCTCTAAATATATCACGAATATATCCACCTACAAGATATAATTCTCTTCCTCTACTCTTTTTGAATATAATGGAATTATATTTGTCTTTTAATATCCTTTTACCTAAAACATTCAACGATAAATTCATATTTTTTTATTTAACCATGAATTATTATATTTAGAGCGCTTTTAATCTTTCTGATTGTAAAATCTGCTCTTTTATTGCTGATTTTAAAATCTTAAAGTTCTCGGTTATATAGTACTTTCTTTCTGTCTCTTCCAGTAAAGAGCCAAGCTTTACTGTGTAGTCTTTTTTAGTAAGAGAATCAATAATTTTGATTATTTTTTTCAGTGTTTGAGGAGATGCATCTATTTCAATTCCTTTTTTCAATAAGAATTCCATATCAAAGGCGTCCCTTATCTCTCTTCTTTGAATAAAAGCCTCTATCTTTGCCCTCATCATTTCTTTTAGAGAGGCCACCCTGAGAAAGACCTGTATATTTCCATGCCTGCTATAAGCAATCGCATTTTCTGTTTTGATCTTCTTTTTTTCTTTTCTAATCTCTATCTTCAAGCTTCTCGGATAATCTTCTGATTTTACCTCAAACAATAAGCTATGGAATTTATTGGCAGAGTCCTTCAAAGTGTAAAACGCAGTAAGATATTCTTTCAGTTCTTTAAAAAGTCTGGTTATATCAATATCTTTAATAATCCAAAAATCAAGGTCTACAGAAAATCGGTTCAAGCCAAAGCAGAGCCGCAGCATTGTTCCACCACCAAATACGAGATGATTTAGAAATTTCCTGCTGTTCAGCCTGTCGAGAACCTCCAGTTCAAACTGTTCCTGCTTTACTAAATCTTGCATAATTGCTTTATAATTCCTCTGGTCTTTTCAGGATATACCACTGAAAGCTCTTTAATCTTTTTCTTATCCAGTCTGGCAATGTCAATCGCACTGAAATCCATTTTATATTTTCCAAATGAATAAAGATATACTGAATCTATAAATGCTTTTTCCTTTGTAGCAATAAATATATTTCTCTCTTTCATAAAACTAAAGAAATACTTTTTTTGAATTTTATAATAATTAAAGACAGTGCCATTTATGTTTAATCTGATAGAGCGTTTTACGGAAACACTCTCAAAGAAATTTCTTTGTAACTGTGTAGTAATTTCGTAAAATGAAAGCGCTGTTGTGAAGGAGACATAAGATGGCACCTGCAGAAGATTTGAGAGCTTCAGAAAGTCTTCATTTGAAAATACTTCCCATGCATCTCTAAGCACATAAAAGTTCTTTTTCAATCTTATAAAAATCCCTTTTTTGGTATATCGTGTGGACAAAACCCTTGCCGACTCTTTCTTTATATTCAGTAAATCCTGCAAGTCCTCTAAGGTAAAAAATAGTTTGCTTTTCAGTTTTCTGAGTTCAGTGTATTTCATAATAAATATATATAATTAACGATATTGTTAATTATATATTCTTAATAAATACCTGTCAATCGATGGATTTATTTGGGTTAAAATGCTTTTTCAACATCCCCTTCATCCCAGAAAAGAGAGGCAAGATTAACACCAGTTTTCAACCATTAATCTGTCAATATAAAATATGGCAGCACGACCCTACCCTCTTTGTCTCTCCCTGGCGGATATCTTTCAATGCGGTCAAGTGCCATGCGATAGAGAAGAGCCTTTTTTTCCGCATTCCGGCGTTTCCTCCGAATACGCTGCCTGCCCGGATCAATCTTACTTGCTCAGCGTAAGCTCAACACGTGCTTCAAGGGCAATCTGCTTTAGATTTTCATAGTCCAGGCGCATTACCTGTTATCTCCATTCAGAAGAAGCAGTGACAAAAGGTCTGCAATATTTTCTTTCTCTGCCCTTCCTTTAAGATATGTTATATCCCCACCCGCGATTTTTTTGAGTATCTCAAACAGAACCCTCGCCCACATCAAACTATCGCTGTCATTCCAATATTTTGCAGCATAGAGTATGACGCGCACTTCCAGCCTCGGAGCGATGGCTATGATATTCGTTCGCTTTTCAGCCCGCGAAGCATCATCTCTTTACTCAAAAGAGCGACAAACAATGCCCGCCGCCTTGCTTCGTTTTCGATAGAGAGTAATTGCTTCATCGGAGATTTATCCATAATAGATAGGATTGCATAAAAATGTAATCCGGGAGTGTGGAAAAGACCTCACCACCTCTTTTTTTTCAAATATTTTTCACTTTAAATCGTTATAATTCAACCCTTTATCTCTTGCTCCGTTTAATTCCCCTCTATTAAGAGGGGTGCAGGGGTGTATAAAACGTGTCATGCTGAACTCGATTCAGCATCTCTGTGTTGAATTATGCTAACTAATTTCTTTTCTTTCCCAATAATATCATTACATTTTTGTAGAAGTGAATGTACTTCTGAATCTTCAGGATTTGCCTT
>JACAFF010000027.1 GCA_013388455.1 Nitrospirota bacterium | reverse complement strand
GACAATACCTTCGTTATCGCTGATGTCAATGTCGTCTTGCCATGGTCTACATGTCCTATCGTACCTATGTTTACATGAGGCTTTACCCTCTCAAATTTCGCCTTCGCCATATTTCCTCCCTCTTTTTAGGTTAAGAGTTTTATTTATATAGTTTCCAGCTTTTATAACTGTAAATCGAACTCTGACAATCAACATTATTCTCCTTTTAGTACAGTGATAATACTATCAGAAACTCCTTTTGGTACCTCATCATAATGTGAAAATTGCATTGTATATGTTGCTCTTCCCTGTGTTTTTGATCTTAAATCAGTAGAATAGCCAAACATTTCAGCAAGTGGGGTCATAGCCTTTATAACCTGTACATTACCTCTCCTATCGATATTCTGAACCTTTCCCCGTCGAGCACTTAGATCTCCAATTACATCACCCATATATTCCTCAGGTGTTACCACTTCGATACTCATAATTGGCTCCAGTAGAACAGGTTGCGCTTTTTTTGCAGCTTCTTTGAAAGCTATTGAACCTGCTATTTTAAAAGCCATCTCGGATGAATCAACTTCATGATAAGAACCATCGTAAAGTTTTACCTTTATGTCAACAATAGGATATCCTGCAAGGATTCCTCTGTCTGCTGCTTCTTTAATTCCTTTTTCAACTGCTGGGATATACTCTCGAGGAACAGCTCCACCAACTATATTATTCTCAAATTTGAAACCAGTTCCGGGCTCCTGGGGTTCGATTTCTATTAACACATGACCATATTGTCCACGGCCACCTGTCTGTCTGACAAATTTACCTTCTGCTTTTGCAGTAGACCTTATAGTTTCTTTATACGCAACCTGTGGTTTACCAATATTAGCACTGACTTTGAATTCCCTGAGTAATCTATCAACAATAATCTCTAAATGGAGTTCACCCATACCAGATATGATTGTTTGCCCAGTCTCTTCATTAAAAGAAACTTTAAATGAAGGGTCTTCCTGACTAAGTTTTGCTAATGATTGAGAAAGTTTATCCTGGTCTGCTTTTGTTTTAGGTTCAATTGCAACTGACATAACAGGTTCTGGGAATTCTATTGATTCGAGTATAATCGCATGTTTCTCATCACATAATGTATCGCCTGTGAGAGTCTTTTTCAAACCCACAATAGCAGCTATATCTCCTGCGGCAACTTCTTTTATTTCTTCTCTTTTATTAGCATGCATTCTGAGGATTCTTCCAACCCTCTCCTTTACGTTCTTTGTAGAATTGTAAATATATGAACCTGATTCAAGGACTCCTGAATATACCCTTATAAATGTAAGCTGACCAACAAATGGATCAGACATAACTTTATATGCAAGGGCAGAAAAAGGTTCACCATCACGTGCATGCCTCACGATTAGTGAATCACTGCCTGGCATTGTGCCTATTACAGGAGGAATTTCATTAGGGGATGGTAAATAATCTATAATTGCATCAAGTAAAAGCTGTATCCCTTTATTTCTGAAAGCAGAACCACAAATAACAGGTGTTATCCTTTTCTCAAGAGTTCCTTTTCTCAAGGCGCCTTTTATCTCATTCTCGCTGATTTCTTCTCTGTTAAGATATTTTTCCATAATAATTTCATCAATATCAGCCAATGCTTCTATCATTTTTTCTCTGTGTTCAATAACATGAGGTTTCATATCATCAGGTATTTCTGTTTCGATATATTTTGCACCAAGTGTTTCATCATCAAAATATATTGCTTTCATCCTGACAAGGTCAACGGAACCTCTGAAATCTTCTTCTGCTCCTATTGGTGTATGTATAGGAACAGGATGAGCACCAAGCCTTTCTATCATACTATTAACACTCATAAAAAAATCAGCCCCTACTCTGTCCATTTTATTCATAAAAGCAATTCGGGGAACACCATATTTATTAGCCTGTCTCCAGACTGTTTCTGACTGAGGTTCTACCCCTGCAACAGAATCAAAAATTGCTACAGCACCATCAAGAACTCTCAGAGAGCGTTCAACTTCGATGGTAAAATCGACATGTCCTGGAGTATCAATAATATTAATCTTATGATCTTTCCAGAAGCATGTTGTTGCTGCGGAAGTTATAGTAATTCCTCGTTCCTGCTCCTGGACCATCCAGTCCATTACAGCAGTACCTTCGTCTACTTCTCCAATCTTGTATGTAACACCTGTATAATAAAGGATACGTTCTGTGGTCGTAGTTTTTCCTGCATCTATATGCGCCATTATACCAATATTTCGTGTTTTCTCTAACGGGAATCTTGACAAATGTTTTCTCCTTTATTATCCCTACCATCTATAGTGGGCAAAAGCCTTATTTGCCTCTGCCATTTTGTGGGTATCTTCCTTCTTTTTAATAGAAGACCCTGTGTTATTATACGCATCGAGCAATTCACCCGCGAGTCTCTCTTGCATTGTCTTTTCTGTTCTTGCTCTTGAATAATTTAAAATCCATCTAAAAGCAAGAGCCGTTCGTCTATGAGGTCTTATCTCAACAGGCACTTGATATGTTGCTCCACCAACTCTTCTTGGTTTTACTTCTAAAACAGGTTTTACGTTTTCGAGAGCTGTCTTAAAAACCTTAATCGGATCACTACCTGTCTTGTTTTTCAATATGTCGAATGCACCATAGCATATTTTTTCTGCTGTTGATTTCTTTCCGCTCTTCATAATAGCATTCATAAATTTATTCACTATCTTGCTATTATATTTCGGGTCCGGTAAAATGTCTCTTTTTTCTGCTACCCTTCTTCTTGGCATAATCTTATTTTATTTAGGCCTTTTAGCTCCGTACTTTGATCTCCCCTGTCTGCGGTCTGCAACTCCCATAGAGTCGAGTGTCCCTCTAATAATATGGTATCTAACTCCGGGAAGATCTTTCACTCTACCACCTCTTATCATAACAATTGAATGCTCTTGGAGGTTATGCCCAACGCCGGGAATATATGCAGTAACTTCCATTGCATTCATCAGTCTCACTCTTGCAACTTTACGCAAAGCAGAATTCGGTTTCTTAGGGGTCGTTGTATAAACTCTTACACACACTCCCCTCTTCTGAGGACATCTCCTTAGTGCAGGGCTTTTTGTTTTACTCTTAACCTCTTCACGCCCTTTTTTTATCAATTGTGCGATTGTTGGCACTCATCCTCCATTTTTTCTTTTTTAAAAACTGGATTACACAGCAATTGGAAATATTACCAGAGAAAAATTTTTTTGTCAAGGCAATGCATGAGATAATTGGAGTTTTAAGTCAATTTTTTACAAAAGGTAGTTTATGAGGCAGCTTATGTTTTATTAACTTAATAATCTCATCATAAATTTCTTCCGGGGTAATAATTGCTCCACCTGCTCTTCCATAAAAATAAACTTCCGATTTACCATTGATCGCAAGTTTAACATCCTCAAACATCTGTCCTGTATTCATTTCAACTGTAATAAAAGACCTTTTTGATTCTGATATTTTCGCAAGTTCTTTTTCAGGGAATGGAAAGAGTGTAATTGGTCGGAATAACCCGACTTTAAATCCTTTACGTCTGAGCTTCATTACAGATGCAAGGGCTATACGTGCTGCTATACCGAATGCAACTACTATAATCTCTGCATCTCTGGTATGATAACTCTCAAATCTTACTTCAATTTTTTTCATTTGCTGATATTTTCTCTGAAGCATATTGTTTCTTATCTCAAGTTCGCCGTCTCCCATATACAGAGACTTTATCACCCGAGGTTTTCTATTTTTACAACCATCAAGTATCCAGTCCTTAGGTGGAAGTTTAGGTCTTACATAAGGTGTTTGATAGAGGGGTTCCATCATCTGTCCTGTTATCCCATCGCTAAAAATCATTACAGGAGTTCTATACTCATCTGCTTTATCAAAAGCAAGCATTGTTAGATCCCACATTTCCTGCAAATTTGATGGACTGTAGACAAGCATTTTGTAATCACCATGCCCCCCCCCTTTTACAGCCTGAAAGTAGTCCGCCTGGCTACCAGATATATTACCAAGCCCTGGACCTCCTCTCTGAATATTAACAATGACAGCCGGCAATTCTGCTCCAGCAAGATAGGATATAGTCTCCTGTTTTAGACTAATTCCCGGACTACTTGAAGAAGTCATTGCACGCGCTCCAGCAGCTGACGCACCATACACCATATTAATCGCTGCAAGTTCACTCTCAGCCTGGATAAAAACTCCCCCTTCTTCCGTCATTCTTCGGGAAAAATATTCAGGGATTTCATTCTGAGGAGTTATAGGGTACCCTGCATAAAAACGACATCCTGCTTGAATTGCAGCCTCAGCGATAACTTCATTTCCCTTCATTAAAACTTTCATGTTCAATGTTGAGGATTATAACATAAAAAAGTTTTTTTACGCCTGTTTTTCTGACTTCTTCTCTGAAAAAAAATTCATGAGAAATTCTGTATCCGATGGTGACAGATCAAATTTGATACAGGCTTCTTGAATCAATTTTGCAAGTGTATCACATCCTCTTTCCTGACGCTCACTTGATATCCATCTGACAGCTCGTCTTAATTGTTCACCTTCTGGTAAAACACTCATCTTAGCCTCCTTTTATTTACAAATAGTCTTAATATATTATTTTCACTTTTTCATTATATATTTGTCTATCCGCTTTTTGAAGCCAAATCTGCTAATAAAGAATAGAAACCTTTGACTCGTATGTAGTTCAAGCCTGCAGGTTGTGGCAATTTCTTTATAAAAAAGGCAAGATTACTTCGCTTCACTCGCAAAGATATTTATATCAGCCTGGAGTTTATCCCGCAATTGATAAGGAAGAGGAATGTTACCATTGGAACAGAATTCGCTATTAATAAAATAGGTTAAAGAAGTTCCTTGAATCTTATAAGATCAGAATATTTATAAAGTGTAGACATGGCTTTGCTAACAGTTGGGATTCCTTTCTCTTCAATCGCAGCAATAGGGTTAAGACCTCCTACAATTACCATGCCTGCTCTGTTCATACCGACGGGAATCTCAAGTAGAGGCTGATTCGGGTTACCGATAATTAATATCCCGCCGATTCCTTTTTCTTTTAAATATGCTTTTAATTCTTTTGCCTTTTCAAGACTAACAACAGGGATTTCCCTGAAACTCGCAAGGATATTCCCGTTAGATTTTCTTGTTGCATTTACTACATCGGTCATCCTGCTCTTTATGAAAATTTCAAGAGGGTCAAGTGAAGAACCTTCATAACTTATAAGTGCAGTGAATCTGAGTGGTTCGTCGTTATAGATCTGCAAAATACCTCCGAATTTCGATGTTACAGGAATTCCTGACTTCAAGAATATGCCGTTTATAGTTACACTGCATACAGTACCAAATCCTATATGTTTTTCCGGCACAATAATATCACCAATCTTGTCACCACCTTTATAAATAACAACCCTATCAGACATTACATATGACGAAGAAAAGACAGGTGCCATAATATTTAGTGCTTCTTTAAGCCTCTCTTCGGGGAAAAAGGATACATTCAGAATAATGTCACCTTCCATTCTATCAATATCAAGTTTCATAAGATATGAAAGACTCTCAATTTTACTTATTATGAATCCCACCTTTTCGGAAACGAGAGCCTGTGAGAGTTCCTGTTTTCCTTTTTGTGTAATCTTTCTTCCTTCCTTGCCAAATACCTTTGTAAAACCCCTCTCATCAAGTATTTTCAGATGATACCTCACTGTTCTCTCTGCCAAATCTATCCCGTGTATCTTTAACTGCTTAGATATTTCTCGAGAACCAAGGACAATATCCTGATGCTTCTCCAGAATTTGTAGAATTGACATCATTGTCTTATTCATAAACTGACACTCTGCTAATTTGAATCAATTTAATCATCATACGTAACTCTCTGAAACTCTTTTTTGTCTTTTTTTAGATGCTTTTATTTTTTCGAATCTGATAGCACACATTTTAATCTCAGGGGTCTTGGATATCCCATTGAGTACAGGATTCAGGAGTGGATTAAATTTTCCTTTTTCAAGATTCATGACCGCAAGACCTGTAGGAGTTGATTTTGATAAGCGCGATTCAGCTTGTATTGAGCCATGCCTTGAAATTATTCTGATTTCTTCCATGTCTGATATCCCAAAATCATCAGCATCCTTTGGATTAATATAAATATAATTTTTGGATTTCAGAATCTTTAATCCTTCGACTTTTTCAGAAAAAACACCATAATTATAAATATCTCTTTCTGTAGTGAGAATAATTGGATAATCTATGTCGGTTGTTTCTGCCGGATGTGTATATTGAAGCGGAAATAGATTGAACTTACCAATTCTTTCGGGTAAGTGCTGGATTACTGTAAATATTTCTGAAAGAATCTCTTCAGCGCTTCCAAAAATAAAACCCTGATGCTCGAATCTCTTCGCCAATTCGCAGATTATAGACCAGTCAGGACGTGAATTTCCCAACGGCTCGAGTGCTCTTTCTATTTTTTGTGTCTTTCCTTCTGTATTTATTATTGTGCCTTCTTTTTCAGCAAAGCTTGCTGCAGGAAGAATAACATTTGCATATTTTGCTGTATCATTTAGAAACATGTCTTGAGATACAATAAATTTTGCCTTCTTTAAAGCAACATCTACCTTTTTGGCTGGCACAAAAGATTTAGTGAGGTCTGTTCCTATGATATATAGCGCTTTTATTTTGCCTGCAATTGTAGCGTCTATTATTTCTGGGATAGTAAGTCCGGGATCAGGATTCAATTTGCAGTTCCACATAGATTCAAATGTCTCCCTCACATCTGAAGAAGTAACAGGCTGATAGCATGGATAATAGTCAGGCAGACATCCCATATCGCAAGCACCTAAACTATTACTCTGCCCTGATAATGGATTTAGTGAGAATGAATGCTTTATATTTGCCGTAAGAATTGCAAGATTTATTAGTGCATGCACGTTATCTGTTCCATTAGTATGTTGAGTAATGCCTGAACCCCAAAAGATTGCAGCTGGATAGCTTCCTGCATAAAGTCGAGCAGCTTCCTCAATTAATACACGAGGGACACCGGTAATCCTTTCTACTCTCCCGAGGGAAAAATCACCAAGAATTTCACTGAATTCGTTAAAATTATTACAGTACATCTCTGTAAAAGATCTATCATATAATTCCTCTTCGACAATTACATTACACATGCCCATAAGAAGAGCTAAATCAGTGCCAGGATAGGGTTTCAACCACTTGTCAGCATTAATACAGAGTTCAGTTTCATTCGGACTTATAATTATAAGCTTTGCACCTCTATTTACAGCCCTTTTTATTTTTAAAGCAAGGACAGGAAAAGATCGGGTCATGTTTGCACCTGCAATAAGAACACATGAAACTTTCTCGATTTTATCCAGAATGTGTTCTGTTTGTGGGGAAAAGCATGGGTTATCTTCTTGATTTAGACCAAATCCCACACATTGACCTGTTCTGCGGAATGCTGATATTGCGGGAGCATAGCAAAATCTTGCCATGGTATCAATGTTATTGCTACCCATAATAACACGTGCGAACTTCTGTGCTATATAGTTATCTTCATTCGTGCATTTTGTTGATGCTATAAGAGCAAATTCTTCATTTTTATATTTACTAAAATTTTTAACTATAAGATCGAGTGCCTCATCCCATGAAACTTTTTCACTTTTATCTTTACCTTGCCTTATGAGAGGGTCTTTCAGTCTGTCAGGTGAGTGCACGAACTCCATGCCAAATCTTCCTTTTACGCAAAGACTACCAAAATTTACAGAACTTGATTTGTCAGCTCTCACGTTAACAATTTGATTATCTTTAATACCAAGATATATATCACATCCAACACCGCAGTAAGGACAGACAGATTTAACTTCTTTAGTAGGTTTTCTTGTATCTTTAAATGCAAGAGCACCAACAGGACAACGAATCACACATTCTCCGCATGAGATACATTTTGAATTGGCGATTTCACTATCACCAAAAGTAGCTATTTTTAATTTATTGCCTCTACCAACAAAATCGATAGCGTTTATCTTTGCAATTTCCCGACATGTACTTACACATATTCCACACATAACACACTTATTATGATCCCTAATAAAAAATGGATTCGAATCATCAACAAGAATTTCTCTAAGAGATAGTCTCATGTGCTGCTGAATTGTATGTTTATCTATTTTCATGTAAGCCATAATTTTTTGTAATTGGCACTGTCCTTTTTTAAGACAATTCCTGCAATCCATATGATGATTTGCAATAATCATCTCAATAATCGGCCGCCTCACCCTGTCTAATTCAGGACTATTTGTTTCTAAAACCATCCCTTCTTTAACTGGTGTTCTACAGGATGCTACAAACTGTCCATTGTCAAGTTCAACCAGACAGACACGGCATACCCCTTGAGGCTTCAGATCTGGATGATAGCAAAGATGAGGTATATAAATTTTGTTTTCTAATGCAGCTTCAAGAATTGTAGCTCCTTGCCAGGATTGAATCTCCTGTCCGTTAATCATAAGATTAACCCTTCCCATCATACCTCCTTTCATCTCATTACATATTGCATACTCCCGCAGGACATCTTTTCTCATTTATATGTGCTTCAAACTCATCTCTAAAATACCGGATAGTGGTAAGCACAGGATTTGGAGCTGTCTTTCCAAGACCACAGATTGAACTTCGTTTAATTGATCCACTTAATTTTAAAAGAAGATCAATATCCCCTGGTCTTCCATTGCCTGTTGTAATATCATTTAGGATTTCAAACATCTGCTGAGTCCCAAGTCTGCAAGGAATGCACTGACCACAGGACTCTCTCCGTGTAAAATCGAGAAAATATCTGGCAACATCAACCATGCAGGTATCCTCATCCATTATTACCATTCCACCCGAGCCCATTATGGTTCCTGCTTCTTTAAGTGAATCAAAATCTACCGGCATATCGAGTAAATCCGGGGGGATACAGCCTCCTGATGGTCCTCCTGTCTGGACAGCTTTTAATTTTTTACTTCCGGCTATTCCACCGCCGATTTCATATATGATTTTTCTTAAAGTAATGCCCAT
>JACAFF010000026.1 GCA_013388455.1 Nitrospirota bacterium | reverse complement strand
TTTAATCCGAAAAAGGCGGCGGCAACAACGGCTTTTATCGTGATATTCTCCTCATTCTCAGGATTCTTAGGCCATGTTTCCCTCGGGAATATTGATATTAAACTATTGATTTTTTGTGCAATTGGTTCAATTGCAGGCGCTTTGTTTGGAGCTTATCTGATGAAAAAGAAATTGAGCGGTAAACAGGTAAAAATAGCAATAGGTCTAATATTATATATTATAGCGGTGAAGATGGTCTGGGATTTAATAAAATGAGACTTCTGTCACCCTTCGACAGGCTCAGGGTGACAATTTACCCACATATTATGAAAAAGAGCTATATTAATTCTGTTGCTGAAGAAATTATGAAATGGAAGCAGTCAGAGTAAAAGAACTGAGGAAAAGTTATAACACATTCCCAGCCCTTGACGGAATTAATTTCACGATAAGGAAGGGAGAGGTTTTCGGTCTTCTTGGTCCAAATGGTGCGGGCAAGACCACAACTATCAGGATACTTTCAGGGTTGACAAGACCTTCATCAGGAACTGCCACGATAATGGGATATGATGTTATGAACAATCCAGTGATGGTGAAGAAAAGCATCGGAGTAGTTCCTGAGACATCCAACTTATATCCTGAACTCACCTGTTTTGATAATCTTGTCTTTGCAGGAAGGCTCTATGGAATGAGCACAAGGAATATAAAGACAAAGTCAAAAGAGCTTCTCTATATGTTTGGTCTTCAAGAAAAAAGCGATGTGCCTTTCGGAAAATTATCAAGTGGCATGAAGAGAAAACTCACTGTAGCAGCTTCTCTTATTCATGACCCGCCGGTTTTATTCCTTGATGAACCTACAACAGGTCTTGATGTAATGAGCGCAAGGTCATTGAGGGAGATTATACAATCACTGAAAAATAGAGGGATTACAATACTTCTTACCACACATTATATTGAAGAGGCAGACAGGCTTTGCGACAGGATTGCCATTATTGTCAGAGGTAAAATCATTACCATTGATACCCCGGAGGCATTGAAAAAATCTGTCGGAATAGAAAAGGCATTTGATGTCAAAATAATTTCACATGCCGATTTTATTGAAAAGGAGTTTTCAAAGATAACCACAGCATTTAGATATGAGAAAAAGGAGGATGTATTCAGATTTTTCATAAATGATCTTGAGGCTTTCATTAAAGAATTTTCTGATTTCATTAAGGATAACAATTTACAAATAGAATCCATAAATACTGTGACACCATCCCTTGAAGATGCCTTTGTAGAGATTACAGGACTTAAGAGGGAAACAATGGTTCAGGAAAAAGGTAGCGGGAAATGAAAAATGCATTAAGAGGTGCTTTTTTTATAGCTCTGAAAGATATGAAGGCATATTATTTTAAGCCGCCAAACATAAGCTGGGGTATTTTATTCCCACTTGTGTTTATTCTTGCATTTTATCTCAGAAGTCCCATGGAATTTTCACATCTGATTCCGGGGCTACTGGCACTAAGTCTCCTTTTCAGCACTACTTCTATGGAGGCAATAGTTATAACATTTGAAAGAATGACAGGTGCTCTTGAGAGACTATTGCTTTATCCTGTGTCAGTAACGACTATTTTGGCGGGAAAGATATCGGGTGGAGCCGGTTTTGGCCTGTCTGTTACGATAATTTTTCTCCTGGGTCTGATTATTCTGTTCCCATTTCATCTTGAAAACCCCTTGTTGTTTCTGGCATCTGTCATCATATCGTCATTTGCATTTTCTGCCCTTGGGGCGTTTGTATCTGTCTCAGTGAAACAGGTATTTGAGGCACAGACTTTAGCAAATCTCTTCCGATTTCCGATGATCTTCCTGAGCGGTGTTTTTATACCGGTAAATAGTCTGCCGTCAATAATAAAACCGATAGCGTATCTGATGCCACTTACTTATAGCATCGACAGTATAAGATTTTCTTTTGGTTATCAATATCAAATAATGCATCCTGTATTGAGTTTGCTTGTTCTAACAATCTTTGCTTTTGTATTACTTGAATTATCGGCAAAGATATTGAAAGGCAGGATGTCCTGAAATCGTTTGTAATTATCTTATTGGCTTTGCTTTTCAGCCCGATTCCGGGATACAGTGCTGCTGATGCTGATTTAACAAAATATAGTCATATCATACAAACCGATACTATAAGCATTGGAGGCACTTATCGTTTGCGCGGTGAAATATAGAACTGAATTTAATGTAAAGAAATATGGAGGTTTAAAGTGAAGCGATTAATTATTTTTGTTATAGTTGTTGCCTTTTGCTCAGTAGGCTTTGCTCTGTATGCAGAGAATCTGAAAGAACCCGAGAAAAAGCCTGCTGCATCAGGAGTATGTCCGCCTTTTTATCTTAAGGACGAAGCAGGAAATATTATTGACCCTGTGCACAATGTTAATACGGACAAGCCTTATTCACCTAAGCAGACATGTGGTGCAACTGGATGTCACGATTACAACAAGATAACTGAAGGATTCCATTTCACACAGGGCAAAGGCGAGAAAGTTCCAGAACTTTTCGCGAAGAGATATAACTGGGTTAGTTCTCCTGGCAACTATGGCGGAACGTGGTGCTCTCCTGCGCCTTTGTATCGGCAACTCGCTCCCAAAAAGAATGATAGTGCCAGAATGATTGATATGACCTCATTTGATTTTGTGACCGCTACATGTGGCAACTGTCATCCAGGCGGAGGTCCTCTTGAGTATGACCGTGAGGGGAATAGATATGATGAATTCATGAAAAAGCAGAGCATGAAATCAGGAGAGGATAATGCTCTTGATGGTGATTATTTCAAGGCACGCTGGATTGATACAGGAGTAATTGAGGCAGACTGTTTGCTCTGCCATATGCCTGAATATAACTTTAAAGAACGGAACAAACACCTTGCAAATTTGAATTTTAAGTGGGCAGCAACTGCAGGAAGCGGTTTCGGAAGTGTTGACGGAAGTATTAAAGATAGCAAACCTGTGAAAGTAGCATATGATAAAAGCAAGTTTGATGAAGAAGGCAGGGTAATCGTCCATATTGTGCCTGAGCCACGAAATGAGACATGCCTTCAATGCCACAAAAAGCCTGACTGGAAGAAACGCGGGGCTGCATTCTCTGCGCGAACAGATGTCCATATGGCTGCAGGGCTCAGATGTGTTGATTGCCATGCTGCAGGGAGCAAGGCTGTTGATAAAAGAATTCAAGGGAAAGAAGTACATCAGTTCGGAAAAGGCGATGATCCTTCTGGCTGGGTAAGAAATGACCTTGATAATTCTATGAGAACATGTGA
>JACAFF010000025.1 GCA_013388455.1 Nitrospirota bacterium | reverse complement strand
TGTATGTTTTGCCTCGCTGCCTGCTTATGGTCTTACGAATATACATTGTCACTATTATACTATATTAAACATTTATTGTCAAGCTAATTATTGCTATTATTAGTCACTATTTATAAATCATGCGTTATTTTATGTATGTGTTTCTTTGTATTTCAATATGTTATGTAAATGAGATTTTTTTTAAAAGCCATTTTTTGTGAATTTTGTGCGGAAGTTGGGTTAGTATTCGGAAAATATGTTGTATTGATCGTTGGTCCAGGATAGGGTATTGAATAATCCACAATGGTTACGAGTTCTTTCTTTGTCGGCAGACGCCAGTCTGAATGTCCGCCGAGATTAAGAGACCCGCAGACATCTTGTGAAAACGGGTTATATGTTTCATGATAAGTGCCCGAAGCCTGATACCAGTTGTATGTTAATGCAGAGCCGCTACAAGTAGAATCATTATTCTGGCCAACGCTACACTTTTGCCATATGAGGCCGGTATTGTTGTCTGTCACCGTTCCGTTGCCGTTGTCAGTGTAAGACATAGGGTTGATGTTATATTCCCCATCCTGCCCTGTACCGGCACACGAGATTTCATTGCCTGCTGTGTCGTAGCACTTCGTCTGGCCGGTATCCGGCAGCTTGAAGGCCTCAGACTTAACAGCAGAGCAACAGAGCAGGAGAACAACAGTGCAAAAGAATAACAACCCCTTTGCTCTCCCTTTTTTAATGAGGAATTGAACACTACCGAATCTCCCGATGCCTGATGAATTATACATACAATCAATCCTCCTTATCTATTCTTTTGCTTTATGCTCCTAATCCATCCCTCACTCTGTCTGCTGAGGCTTACCGCTGCCTCAACTGCATTTTGGAATGATTTAAAGCTCTTAAATGATAAGCTTAACAACCTCACGTGAGAGATTCCTTAGGTCAGCGCCGATGGTATATTTATGATAACGTGAAAATCCCTTGACTATATTTTCCATATACACGGCGAGATCCATTGCTTTTTTATATACTGGTAAATGCTCATACTGCGCCATTCTTATCCTTCGAATTAACTCCCGCTCGCCACCTCTTAAGATTAAGAGGCGGCTGGGTGGCGTTATGAGCACAAATAAAAAAGGCATGCTGCCCCTTTCTGGACGCAATGCCTTTATAAGATAACTTTTCGTCTTCTTTTAAATAGTAAAAAAACTGACTGACTGCGCAATCATTATACCAGGCGGGAAACAAATAATTGGCGTCTTTATATCCTCTACCTTTCCTCCCATTTATCCCCCAGGAAGAATCAGTTTTATGTTTAAAAATATAAAAAATTTTTGGCTCTGTCAAGGTTTTTTTCTCATTCAGGTTAAGACATCATTGACAGGTTAAGGGAAACAAGCCATGGGGGAGAAGACAAAATAAATCCACTTAAATACTATGTCCTGTCTATATATAATGAAATTTATGAATTAAGTGGGTTGAATTTTTATGTAAAAAGATAATGCTTCTTTAAAAATTCTCTGTAATAATTATTACTTGCAGATTCCATATATTCATTGCAGTAATCAATATCCTCTTTGCTTAAATAATCTATAAAACCTCCGATCTTACCTCTTCTTACCTTGTAGGATTCTTGATCGGTAAAATCAGCAGGAGTTAGAATTGAACCGTATTTTTCAGAAAAAAAACCTTTCTTTTCAAGAAGTTGCATATTCTCAAATTTTGCAAACTCAATGCTTTCTTTTAATTGTTCGTCCTTAAGATATCCTCTTTGTAAAAAAGAGACTACTTTCTTCAATATATCAAATGTATCTTTGTGCATATCTTCATAGGTAATGATTAAAAAATCCTCAGGAATATGCTTATTATCAAACCATATCTCATGAAATCTTATAATCTTTTTTATTCCGTGTCTTTCATCCCTGATAAAATCAGAAATATTACCATTGTAGAGTTTGAGCCTCTTAGTAGCTTGAAAATAACCGGATACAAGTGTATCACGAGGATCTCGTATAAGAAAAATCACTTTTTTCTTTTTGTATCTGGTCTTATCAGAATTAAAATCTCTATATGATATTTGTTTAGCATGTTCAGAACCATCATGAGTATACTCGATATGTATATTAAGTTTATCGAGCATAACTCTTAGCCACGTTCTTCCAGATTTTGGGAAAGATATAATTATGAATTTTTTGTTTGAAACAAACAGTCTTTTAAATTTTAGAATTGGAGATAGAAGACCCACAATTTTTTATCCTTGACACTTAATGTTTTTGAATAGATTATCATTTCACTGTCGGACATTTAATACCTTCAAATGCATATATGATCCTCTTTTCCTTTTCAAGTCTATTTTCTGGGCAAGGAACCCTCTGAAAACCATTCATAAGTTCAATTGCTTGCTCTCTTGTAAAGCAATTATCTATTGATTCACCAACTATCGTTCCTTTTATAACATTTATAATCTTTGCATTTTTACCATCAGTTACCATAGCATATGGAATCTGATAATCTTTTACAGACCTCGCAAATGCTGTAACATATCGTTCCCATGATTCAATTGCTGAAGAAGAACATTTTATGACCATGAAACTATTTTCACCAATTGTTAATAGGAAATCTATACTCACAGTAGCTTCACATTCAGTAAGTTTAATTTTAAATTTAGGGTCTATTAATATCTCATCAACTTTAAATTTCTTCTCATTTCTAAGTTTCTCCCATATGAACAGTTTTATTCCGTCAAGTTGTAAAATCTCTTTCTCTTCTTCTTCATTTATTTTTTCTTTTATTAATTTTTCTCTATCTTCCATAAGTTATTCCTCAAAAAAATTATTAAGATATTATCTTAATGTTCCACGTGGAACATTAAGATAATATCTCTACAAAAAGGCGACTCTTTTTATTATAAACGGAATAGCCCAAAATTATTTACTTTTCAGGTAAAATATTTTGATGTCTGAAAGATATCTCATCATTGAGGGCGCTCGACAGAATAATCTGAAAAATATTAATCTACGCCTGCCCCATAATAAAGTTATAGCTGTAACAGGGGTATCAGGTTCAGGAAAGTCTTCACTTGCATTTGATACTATTTTCGCTGAAGGCCAATGGAGATTTATTGAATCTCTATCAACTTATGCAAGACTTTTCCTCGAAAAACTTGATAGACCTGATGTTGATGCAATCCATAATATCAGACCTTCTATTGCTCTTGAGCAACAAAACCCTGTTCGTAGCTCACGGTCAACAGTGGGAACATTAACAGAAATTTATGATTTATTAAGACTTTTATATTCTAAAATAGCCAAACCATATTGCTATAAATGCGGAAGAGAGATAAGGATGTGGGATACTTCACAAGTTGTTGCAGAACTTTTAGAAAAACATTCCGGGGAAAAAGCTATAATTCTATTCCCATCAAGGATTTCCTTAGAAGAATTAAGGAAAAAAGGATTTTACAGAATCTGGTTTGATGATAAAATTATAGATATTTCGCAGGATTCTGATAACAAAGAACTCAATAAAGAAAACTCTGAATACGATATTATAGTCGATCGTCTTATAATTCGGAATGAACCACGACTATCTGACTCAATAGAAACTGCCTGGAGAGAAGGAGCAAAAAAAATAAAAATAATCCTTATACATCCTGAACAGGACTCTAAATATACTTTTCTCAGATTCTCTTCTGAAAATATCTGTGATTATTGTAATTTAGAAATTCCAAGACCATATCCACTGCTATTTTCCTTCAACCATCCTATTGGTGCATGTCCTGAATGTAAGGGTTTCGGGAATATACTTACTTATGATGAAGATCTTGTTATTCCTGATAAAAATCTTTCTTTATACAAAGGCGCTATAGATCCCTGGAACAAACCTGCATATAGATGGTGGAAACAACAACTTATTAAAAATGCTTTTAAAGAAAACCTTGATATTAATAAACCATTCAATAAATTTACGGAAGAAGAAAAGACAATACTTTTTAAAGGGACAAAAAGCTTTTATGGTATTCAAGATTTTTTTGAAGAATTAGAGAGCAAAAGATACAAACTTCATGTGCGTGTTTTTCTGAGTCGGTACCGCAGGCCTATAACTTGCAGTCTGTGTAAAGGTAAAAAATTAAGGAAAGAATCCATCGCCTATAAGATTTCAGGGCTTGATATACAGGAATTATGTAAAATGCCGATATCAGATGCAATACGTTTTTTTGGAAATCTTGATATATCACCTTTTGAAAGAGATATGTCAAAAGAAATCCTGAGACATATTAATCTGAAGCTAAGTTTTTTGAAACGGGTTGGACTCGAATACCTAACATTAAGCCGTGACAGCAGGACTCTTTCAGGCGGTGAATATCAAAGGGTAAATTTATCAAATCAGTTAGCATCCTTCCTAACAGGGACCCTCTATGTGCTTGACGAGCCTACAGTTGGTCTTCATACAAGGGATACAGAGATTATCTCAAAAATTTTGAAAGAACTCTCAGAACTCGGCAATACGATTATCGTTGTAGAACATGATAAAAAAATAATTGAATCTGCCGACTGGATTGTTGAACTTGGGCCAGGAGGAGGACACATGGGTGGAGAAATAATTTTCTCAGGAAATACATATGATTTTATTAATAAAGATACTTTAACAGCTCGATATTTAAGGGGTATCGATAAATTTCAGATATCAAATAATATTAAAATCTTAGAAAATAAAGCTTCTGTCCAGAAGCTTTTTCTTTTCGGCGCTAAAGGTAACAATCTCAAATCGGTAAATCTTGAAATACCATTAAAAGCATTAGTAACGGTCACAGGAGTTTCAGGCTCAGGGAAGAGTAGCCTCATTGTGGAAACATTATACAGAGCTCTTGCAAGAGAGTTCAGAACTGAAAAAGATTTGCCCTTACCTTTTGAAAGTATAGAAGGAAAACAATACCTCAAAGGTGTGAAGCTAATATCTCAAATTCCTATTGGAAGAACTCCGCGTTCAAATCCTGTTACGTATTTAAAGATATTTGATCAAATAAGAAAGGTCTTTTCCGAACAAAGGGAAGCAAAAGCATACAGTTATGGCCCTGGATTCTTTTCGTTCAATGTTACAGGTGGAAGATGTGAGGTATGTAAAGGCGCAGGTTATCAGAGACTCGAAATGTATTTTTTTGAAGATCTTTACGTTAAATGTGAAGGTTGCAATGGTAAAAGATATAAACCTGAAGCTTTGCGTGTTACATTTCGTGGAAAAAATATAGAAGAAGTTTTAAATATGACAGTTGACGAGGCCATTGAGTTTTTCCATGATATTCATAGCATTAGAGAGAAGCTTGTTTTATTGAGGGATATTGGTCTTGGATATATAAGACTGGGGCAATCATCAACAACATTATCTGGTGGTGAATCACAGAGAATAAAGCTCTGCAGTGAAATGATTAATGTCCTACCAACAGATAAAAGGTCTTCTTTGTCCAAGTTATCGAAAATACGCAGCAAGGAATTCGAAAAAGGGTATCTCTATATTCTCGATGAACCTACAATTGGTCTACATTTCAATGATATAAAGGCACTTTACAATATTTTAAGGAAACTTGTTCAAGCCGGTAATACAATTCTTTTAATCGAACACAATCTTGATTTAATTAGTGCATCAGACTGGGTTATTGATTTAGGGCCTGAAGGTGGTGAGAAAGGTGGTCATATTATCTTTAGTGGCCTTCCAGAAGAAATTGTTAATTGTAAAGAATCATATACTGGTAGATATTTAAAAGAACACTATCTTAAACATTCACCTATTAAATCATGTTCTTTGTAATCATTTATTATTATATTCGTAATATTATTCATATCATTATTATATCCTGTTATATAAACAACGCCATCAACTTCCGGAGCCTGAGAATAAATTCTACCTTGCCATATAATACCGTATTTATCAACAGGAAATTCTATCAGACAGGGTAAAATTCTTCCTTTCATATTTATATTTTTAACTCTAACTAATTTTCTTTGTATATCCATGATGATTTTTCTTCTCTTTCTTTTCAGATTATAATTCACCTTTTGTTTTAGAAAAAAAGCGCTCGTATTTTCTTCCGGCGAATACTCAAATACCCCAAGATGTTCAAACCTTACTATCTTTATAAAATCTATTAATTCTTGAAAATCTTCCTCTCTTTCAGTAGGAAAACCAACTATTAAAGATGTCCTGAGAGCAATTTCGGGTAACATCTCTCTCAAAATTTCTATTTTTTTATAAAGAAATTCTTTTGTGTATAGTCTATTCATAAGTTTTAAAATTCTGTTATTAACATGTTGAATAGGAATATCAAGGTATTTTACGATACGGGAATCGGATTTTATTAGTTTTATCAAGTCAGTAGAAATCCTTGTCGGATAAAGATATAAAAGTCGTAACCAGAAGTCTTTTTTGATTGAAAGAATACATTTCAATAATCTTTCGAGAGAAGGTTTCCCATATAAATCCATTCCATATGTAGTAATATCCTGTGCAATGATATTTATTTCATAAGCACCTTGTTTGAGTGCTGTTTTAACCTGCTTCACTATATCTTCTATGGGCAGACTCTTTAAAGGCCCTCTTATAAATGGGATTGTGCAGTAAGAGCATAGATTTCCACATCCATCTGAAATTTTTATGTATTTATAAGAAGGTGGTGTAAATAAAGGCTTTTTTTGTTGTTCTACCTTTGCTTTTAAGGTAGTTGGAAAGTTTTTCATTATCTCATCTTTTATTTTATCAGGAGGTAAAAGACTCAGGAAAAGGTCTACTTCAGGAATGAGGTTCTTTAACACCTTTTCATAACGCTTAACAAGGCAGCCATATACAATAACTTTTGCATCTTTGGGTTTTTCCTCGAGAATTGAGAAAATCGTTTCTATTGACTCTTTTTTAGCATCCTGAATAAAACCACAGGTGTTTATAATAACTAAAGATGCATTAGAAATATCATCAGTAATAACATATCCTTCTTTCATAAGAAATCTTGTGAGTTTCTCACTATCAACAAGATTTTTTGCACATCCAAGACTAATAAGGTAAAATTTCATATAACCTTTTTTCTGACGTTTTTTATGAATAGTTATACTATAACAAAGTAAAATAGTATTATGCTTATTTACATAACAAAAAGACTTTTGCTTATGATACCTTTACTTTTTGGGATAACACTTATAACATTCGTCGTTATACATCTTGCTCCAGGAAGTCCAGTTGAGGTTCAGACTGAAATGTCCTTAAAAGTTTCAATGCAGGCAAAGGAAAATCTAAAGAAGCTCTACGGCCTTGATAAACCTTTGTATATACAATACTTGGATTGGCTTAAGCGTTTTTTAAGCCTTGACTTTGGCAAATCTTTTGTAGATGGAAGAAGAGTTATGGATAAAATTATTGAAAGAATACCAATAACCTTAACCATAAATATCCTCTCTCTTTTTCTTATACTTATTATTGCCTTACCAATAGGTATATTATCAGCAACAAGGCAATATTCTATCTTTGACAAAATGTCCACAGTCTTTGTATTTATTGGTTTCTCAACCCCTTCCTTCTGGCTCGCTCTTCTTCTAATGATTCTCTTTGGAGTTTACATGGGGCTTCTTCCAATATCAGGTATTCAGAGCATAGATGTCTCTGAAATGACAATTTTTGACCGTATATTAGACTGGGTGAAACATCTTATTCTTCCTGTTGGGGTTTCTGCATTCGGTGGCATTGCCGGTATCAGCCGTTATAGCCGTTCAAGTATGCTTGAAGTAATTCGGCAGGACTACATTAGAACTGCACGGGCAAAAGGATTAAAAGAAAGTCAGGTTATATTTAAACATGCCTTTCGAAATGCATTAATGCCGATTGTAACAATACTTGGACTTTCTATCCCAGGACTCATTGGAGGAGGGGTTATTTTTGAAACAATTTTTGCAATTCCCGGCATGGGACAACTTTTCTATTCATCAACAATGTCAAGAGATTATCCGACAGTTATGGGAATCCTCGTGATTGGAGCATTTCTTACGCTAATCGGCAACTTAGTAGCAGATATTTCATATGCCATCGTTGACCCGAGGGTAAGAGTAAGAAAGTAATGAAACTTTTACGTATTATAGGTAAAAGGTTTTCAAGAAATAAGCTTGCTGTTATTGGTGTAATTGTAGTTTTTATATTAATAACTATTTCACTTTCTGCACCTGTTATTTCTCCATACGACCCAACAGAAATTGATGTATATAATGTCCTGTCACCTCCAAGTAAAACACATTTCCTCGGCACTGATGAGCTCGGAAGAGATTTACTTTCAAGGATAATATGGGGGAGCAGAGTTTCCCTTAAGGTTGGTTTTGTTGCTGTTGGTATAGCTATTTTAATTGGTGTTATTATTGGTTCTTTAGCTGGTTTTTATGGAGGGAAAGTAGATGCCATTCTGATGAGGTTTGTTGATATTATGCTGGCATTCCCGACATTTTTCCTGATCCTTGCAGTAATTTCAATCCTTGAGCCGAATATTTTCACGATTATGGCAGTAATAGGGATTACTGGCTGGATGGATGTTGCAAGACTTGTCAGAGCAGAATTCCTTTCTTTGAAAGAGAGGGATTTTATTGATGCTGCAAAAGCAATTGGTTTGAATAATACGAGGTTAATTTACAGACACATACTGCCAAACGCTTTGTCCCCTGTATTTGTTGCTGCAACATTTGGGGTAGCAGGAGCAATTCTTACTGAATCCGGCCTGTCATTTTTGGGACTTGGTGTTCAGCCTCCGGACCCAAGCTGGGGCAATATACTGACATCTGGCAAAGATAATATAGAGGTTGCATGGTGGCTCTCTCTTTTCCCTGGGCTAGCGATATTGATTACCGTCTTAAGCTATAACCTGGTAGGCGAAGGGCTACGTGATGCTTTAGATCCAAGACTGTGGGGATCAGAAGATTGACTGAGAATAAGAAAATCCTGTTTTTACAATTAGAAATAATTCTCAATTGTCCACCACATATGGGTATGTGTTTATTTTTAAATGATTTACATAATAATGGCATAGAATGTGACACTTTTATTGTAAATGCTGATTATATAGAGAAAATTATACCTTTAATAGAAAAAGAAAAATATTCTCTTATATGCTTGGATTCGATCTTCACTATCGATATTATTAATCTTTTACAAAACCTCTTCCCACATATTCCTATACTTGTCGGAGGTGTTAATGCCCTCTCACTTTTTATTCATACAAATATTCAATATGCAATCTTTGGACCAGGCAGGGAAGCTATAAATACTTTTTGCCAGCAATATTTTGGCCAGGGCGATTTTTATAATGTCCCAAATTTATTTTTTAAAAAAGGAAAGAAGATTATTTATTCAGATAAAACAATAAAATGGGACCTGGAAAAAGAATTGTTTCCTTATACACCTTACTTTGATTGGAATTATATAGGACCGAGCAGGAACTCAAATGCAAATTTTATTGACATAAGCATAATTGCTGGGACAGGTTGTCCGTATGGAAATTTTTCAGAATCTTCATATCAATTCTCCATACTTGATACAATCAAAAGCTCTGGCTTAGATATTTATCAGGCAGCTTTGTCAAAATTAGAAAATATCTACAACAGAAAACGTCATGGATGTTCTTTCTGCATTTTTCAATATCAGGAATACACAAGTTTTCAAATTGCTAAGACAATTGATTTGTTATTAAAACAGGCACTTTATCTTTATAAAACACATAATGTAACAACTTTTCAAATTCAAACAGAAAATCCGATACCCTTTTTACATGACTTAATAATTTTATTGCTTGAGAATAAGATAGCTTTGGAGAAATTGAGTATCAGAACAAGACCGGATTTACTGCTTCTTCATAAGAACAAACTATTGGAATGTCTTGATCTTGTTGAATCAAAGAATCTTTGTTTGTCTATTGAGCAAATAGGGTTTGAAAGTTTCTATGATAATGATTTAAAAATATTTAATAAGAATATAGATCCAGAGAGAAATTTAGAGGCTGTAAAGATGCTAAGTGATGTCAAGAAAAAATATGGTAGTCATGTAATGATAGATGTGGGTCATGGCATTATACTTTTTCACCCCTGGACTACTCTTGAAAGCCTCAAAGAAAATCTCAATATAATAGCTAAGTATAGAGATGTCTTCCCTCATCTTTTCTTAGGTTCTCTCATACTGTATTCTGAATTTCTTCCAATCTTTCCAAAAATAATGGAAGAAAATCTTTATATGAAATCAGAGTATTTTTATGGATTTGAATATAAAATTAAAGACCCTCTTGCTGAGAAGGCTTTTGAACTATATAGAATTTTATTATCACATTTCGGTGGAAATATCCCAATTCAGGAATACTCAAGAAGTTTGGATTTAATTAAAGATCATTCAATTGAAGATATCTTAAGAAAAGTATTTTATCTAATTCCCGTTGATAACTGAAAATATTATCAATTATTCGACCGGTCTTTTATATTTTTCCATAACATCTTCTTTTGTTATGATTGCCTCAACATTCAATCCCATCGACTCAACTGCCTCTTTTCCATTTTCCTGACGGTCTATCAAGACAATAACTTTAACGACTTCAAGGCCGTTCTCTTTTGCTCTGGTAATGGCTTCAATAGTTGATTTGCCGGTTGTTATTACATCATCCACAATTACAACCTTATCGCCAGGTTTTAAGTTTCCCTCTATCCACTGCATTGTGCCGTGAGATTTTGGTGTCTTGCGAACAACAAAAGCCTCAACAGGTTTTCCCTTTAGAAAAGAAGTATATGAAACTGCATATGCAACTGGATCTGCTCCAAGGGTAAGCCCACCAATGCCTTGAACGTTCAGGTTTTTAATGAGATCAAAAATAATATTACCGATAAGGCACATCCCTTCAGGATAAAGGGTTACTGCTTTACAGTTAAAATAATAATTGCTCATTCTGCCTGATACAAGTTTAAATATCGGCTCATCGCTGTATTTGAAGGCCCTTTCGATTATAAGTTCGAGTAAACGTTCTTTCATAATTAAGTTGAAAATACAATAAGCTGAAAAGGAAGTCAATAGAAGACCATTTTAAAGTTAAAATAGATGACATGACACAAGTCTTCCTTTTATCTCTTTTAGTTCAGGTTGAATTCTGTCACATGGATCAAATCTTTTCTGACACCGAGGATGGAAGGGACAGCCGGTTGGGATATCGATAGGACTTGGAATATCTCCCCATGGAACTGGTCTCTTTTGAGCATCAGGTTTTATTTTTGGAACACAAGATAGCAATTCAATTGTATACGGATGAAAAGGGTTATTGAAAAGAATGTCAGTCTCTGCAAATTCAACTAACTTTCCTAAATACATAACAGCGATCTCATCACTGAAATATTGAACCATCCGCAGATCATGGCTTATGAACAGAAAAGATATGTGGTATTGGCTCTGCAGTTCCTGAAGGATATTCAGTATCTGTGCCTGAATGGATACATCAAGTGCTGAAAGAGGTTCATCAGCAATAATTACTCTTGGCGATACTGCAAGTGCTCTTGCAATACAGATTCTCTGCCTCTGTCCTCCACTAAATTCGTGTGGGTAACGATTCAATATATCTGCCTGAAGTCCAACACGTAATAAGAGACTAACTACTTTATCCTTGATTTCGTTTTTTTTTGCAAGTTGGTGAATCTTTAATGGCTCAGAGAGTGTATCATAGACAGTCATCCTTGGATTCAGAGACGCAAATGGATCCTGAAAAACAATCTGCACTGACTTTCTGAAATCACGAAGAGAGTCACCTTTTAATTTCTTGATATCAAGCCCTTTAAAAAGAATTTCCCCTTCCGTCGGAGGTATTAATCTCAATATTAGTCTTGCGACAGTTGATTTCCCTGACCCACTTTCACCTACAAGTGCAAAGACTTTTCCGTCCTGAATAGAAAATGATATGCCGTTAACAGCCTTTAGCCATTCCTGCTTTGCAAATATCCCTCTTTTGACTGGAAAGTATTTTTTAAGCTTAATTATATTGATGACATCCACTGTATTTCCTCTGACCGCAAACACCTAACAAAATGCCCTGAAACAATCTCTCTCAATTCTGGCTCTGCTTTCTGACAATCTGGGATCATATAATAACACCTGTTTGAAAACTTACATCCTGGAGGAAGTTGTTCAGGCCTTGGCACATAACCGCGGATAGGTTTTAATGGAATCCCTCTTCTCTTCGGTAATGATTCTAACAAGCCCACGGTGTAAGGATGCTTTGGAGTTCCTATTAATTCAGAAACTCGAGAGATTTCCATAATTCTACCTGCATACATTATGGCAGCTCTTTCTGCATTTTCAGCAATAACACCGAGGTCATGAGTAATCAGCATAATAGCCATTTTTTTTTGCTGCCTAAGCCTTCTTAGAAGTTCGAGTATCTGTGCCTGTATTGTTACATCAAGTGCAGTTGTTGGTTCATCTGCAATCAGCAATGAAGGATTACAGGCAATTGCCATAGCAATCATTACCCTCTGTCGCATCCCCCCTGATATTTGATGTGGATATTCCTTTATTCTTATTTCAGGCGAAGGTATTCTGACAGTTTTCAGTAAATCAACTACCTGTGTCATAGCATCTTTTTTTGAAAGTCTGATATGTGCAATCAAAGCTTCAGCAATCTGGTAACCAATGGTAAGTACAGGATTCAGAGAGGTCATTGGCTCTTGAAAGATCATCGAGATTTCTTTACCTCTTAGACCTCGCATGGCTTTCTCATCAAGATTCAGAAGGTTCTTGCCTTTAAACAAAATTTCTCCTTCCACGAAAAAATTATGTGGCAGAATTTTCATCATAGATAAGGCAGTAATGCTTTTACCGCAACCACTTTCACCAACAAGACCAAAAATCTCTCCTTCTTGAATATCAAGATTAAGAGACGATACAACATTGACAAAACGGTTTGGTGTTTTAAAAGATATGTTGAGGTCCCTTATTTTAAGCAGGGACACAGCAGGTTAATTTCCCTCTTTTTTCAGGAGCCTCAGATATGCCTCTGCTTCTCTCAACCCAGGATTTTGTTCGACAGCTTGCTCCCATTCTTTAAAAGCTAAACCCAAAAGACCTTTCATGTAATAGCACAGCCCGAGTTGTACCCATGCAGGGCCATAATTTGGATTTATCTCTTTTGCTTTGGTAAAATGTCCAATCGCATCGTCAACAAGCCCTTTATTTCTCAGAGCTATCCCGAGTTTAGTATGGACATCAGGAAGACGTGGGTGGAGCCTTATGGCTTTCTTATATTCTTCAATTGCTTCATTGTTCATACCAAGATCAAGATATAAATTTCCTAATTTATAGTGTTCATTCGCAAGCTTGCCAGCGATAAATGGATCCATAGCACTGGGTGTTGGATGTGCAATCTGTGCAGCAACGGTAAAGACTTCCTGAGCCTTTTTGAACTCTCCCATATCATTATAGGTTATGGCAAGATTCAATGAAGCCTCAGTATAATTAGGATTTAATTCAAGTGCCTTCTTAAAATATTCAGAAGCATGTTTAAAATCTCCCTTCATGTGTGTTATTAAGCCAAGCTTATTATAAATATCAGCATATCGGGGATTTAAGCTGATTATCTCTTTTAAAATCAACTCTGCCTCCGAGTATTTGCCCTGCTCGAAAAGTTCTAAACCATATTCGCGAAGTTCATGTATATTTTTTCCCACTGTTTAAAAAGTATAGGGAGTTATTGAAATGTTTGTCAAGACATTGGATCAAGCAAGGAACAGAATATATTTTGGATAGCAATTTTTTTTCAAAGATTTGATAATATAAAAAACTTTTATAATATTTGACAAATGACAACAACTTTAAAGTATTTAAAATTCGGGACTTTTTTGCTTGAGAAAAAACTGATTACTGAAACGGATATTATCAATGCCCGGTTCTTACAGAAAAAAAATAACCTGAGAATAGGGGAACTTGCTAAGGCAAAGGGTTGGTTAACTGATCATGATATTAACAAAATTTTGATTATTCAGGAAGAGACTTATGAAAAGTTTGGGGAGATTGCAATCCGTGAGAAAATTCTCACTAAACAACAAGTAAATGAGCTTCTTAAAGAGCAGAAAGACTCTTACATTTTCTTTGGTGAAGCACTGGTTAAATTAGGAGTTATTACCGAAAACCAGCTTATTGAGGAATTGAAGGAGTTCAACAAATTAAAATTGGAGAAATCACAGAATTAGACTATCTTTTTATAGCTCGATGTATTGTTACAATTCCTCCTGTCAACCTTTGAAAACTAACATCCCTCCACCCCGCAGATTCTATTAGCTGAGATAATTCTTCAGGTTTCAAGAATTCTTTTATTGTATTCCCCAGATATCTATATGCAGAAGGGTCAGAGCCCACAATGGAAGCAATAAAGGGAACACATTTCATAAGATAAAAATTGTAGAGCTTTGTAAAAAAAGAATTTACAGGATGACTGAATTCAAGACAGACAAAGCATCCTCCATATCTTGCAACGCGATAGAATTCCATAATAGCTTTTAATCGGTCACTGATGTTTCTTAATCCAAAAGTTATCGTAACTGCATCAAATTGATTATCGTTATATGGAAGTCTTTCAGCATTAGCCTCGATAAATTTCACTTTGTCTTTACAATTTAATTTTTTTACTTTTTTCTTTCCAATATTTATCAGCTCATTGGAAATATCCAGTCCATCAATCTCCACTTTACCTTGCCAAGTTCTATAAAGCTCAATTGCCATGTCACCAGTGCCTGTGCATACATCAAGAATTTTTTCACAATTTACTCTTTTTGTCTCAAAAGCAACCTTCTTTCTCCACCTGAAATCAAGACCGAAACTCAATATATGGTTTAGTAGGTCATAATATCGTGCAATACCTGAGAACATTTGCCCAATATTCTGTATATTACGTATTTTATGATCTACATAATTCATATCTGTTAACTTACTTTTTTATATTTTAATAATGTCCTTTTTCTCAAGTTTGAGCACTGACAACTTTGTTTTTTATTCTTTATTATACTCTTGATACTTTCAATAATTATTTTACCTACATTCAATGCTTCATTATAAAAAATATCCTTTAACTCTTTATAAGACCATTGAGGCTCTATTCCCTCTGCGCGGTTGACAATAAGATAAATTCCTGCATAACAGGCTCCAATTTCTCTGGCCAAATAGACTTCAGGGCATAAGCTCTGTCCTATAACATCACCACCAAGTTTTTCTATCATCCTAACCTCTGCTCGGCTTTCGAAATGTCTTCCGTCAGTTACAGCATATATCCCTCGCATAACCTGTCTATCAGGAAACAGCTTGGTGATTATTCTCGTAAGTATCCTGGTGAGTTCTTGACAGATAGGGTGCCTCATAACAAGCAAATATTTGTCGTAAAGATGCACATCTTTTCTCATCGAGAAATCAAGATAATCATCAGGAATAAAAAAATCTCTGAGTTGAATATCTTTTGAAATTGTTCCCACTCCACCTTCAGTGAGAATTGTCTTTACACCTGCCTTATGAAATACCCAGAAAATCTGTTTTGACGCATCAGCCCTGTTTGTTCCTGTCCGCCAGCCATGCATCTTTACTGTAAGGACATTCCTATCATTAACTGTAAATAATTTGAATTCTGGACTTTCACCGAAAGGAGTTGAAACAACAAACTGTTGCAATACTTTTACTCCCTTTGCCTTCAAATTCTCAGGGAATTCAATGGCAAAGGTACTTGAACCACCAATAAAGGCAGTTTTGGCTTCAGGTATTTTTGACTTTATCATAAATCTTCAAAATCCTGAACTCTGTATCCCTCTGTGCAGGGGTTTTACCTGACTTAAGGATAAGATCAATCATCTCGTCAGCAGTTATTTTATAAGAGACACCAGCAGCACGGACAACATTCTCTTCTATCATAATGCTGCCAAGATCATTTGCCCCAAATGATAAACAGATCTGTCCGATATCTTTTCCCTGTGTAACCCATGAACCCTGAATATTTCTAAAGTTATCAAGAAAAAGTCGACAGATAGATAGCATCCTTAAATATTCGATAGATGAAACGGGCTTACCTCCCAAAACAGTATTCCCTGGCTGATATGTCCATGATATGAATGATATAAAACCGCCTGTTTTATCCTGAAGGTCTCGAATTTTTAAAAGATGCTCTATCCTTTCTTCTATGGTTTCTACTGTTCCAAACATCATTGTCGCTGTTGTTTTAATCCCGAGTTTGTGCGCTTCTTCCATAACTCCAAGCCACTGTGAAGCATTTATTTTTTTTGGACTTATTATTCGTCGAACCCTGTCGACCAATATCTCAGCCCCTCCTCCTGGAAGTGAATCGAGTCCTGCTTCAATAAGCTGTTTTAAAACATATGAAATCGGTAACTTTTCTGTTTCCGCAATATGAAAGATCTCTGGAGGCGAAAGGCTATGAATTCTCACATCAAATTTCTTTTTAATTCCTGAAAACATCTTTGTATAAAAATCTATTCTTAGTTCAGGATTAATTCCTCCCTGAAGCATTATCTGGGTGCCTGCAAGTCTAACTGTTTCGGCAACCTTCTCTTCTATCTCTTCCTGACTCAACAAATAAGCCTCAGGATGACCTTTTGACCTATAAAAGGCACAGAAGGAACACTGATTTTTGCAGATATTTGTGTAGTTAATATTTCTGTCAATCTGGAATGTGGCAATTCCGTCAGGATGTTTCCTCCTGCATATTGTATCAGCCACCTTTGCAAGATCAAGCAGGTCAGCTTCTTTAAAAAGCAAAACCGCTTCATCTAAGGTCAATCGTTTGCTCAATGCTCTATCAAGAATTGTAAGAACATTCATCTTAATGGCCCTACTTTATTTTTTTTATAGATATAATTAATATTCACAAATTCAAGTTCTGGCACTTCTTTTAATTCACCGATCTCTTTTGCAACCTTGTAAAAGTGAATTAGTCCCTCCCTATAGTCCTGACTAAAATTGAACCTGAGAGAAGCAAAATACTTAGTGAGAAAATCTCTGCTGAAAGGTTCCCATCTTGATGCATATTCAGCTATCTCAGTAAGATGCCTCATTGAATGCTCCATTGACTTTTTGAATATCTCAAAAACATATTTGCATAATTCACTTTTTATCTCTGCAAACTTTCTGTTCACTGCCCAGACTGCATATACCATCTTTCTACCAGTCAATTTCTTCCACTCAAGCCCTAAATCGTAAAGATAAAAACCTTCTGAATTAACATAATATTTTAGAGCAATATCTCCAATAAGTAAGGCAGCATCAGCATTAGAAAGCATTCTCTTTAAATCAGGTTGACATGTAATATAATCTGGTTCGATCCCATATCCCTCGTTCATAATGAATTTTAAAAGCACATGGGAAGTTGAAGAGGTGTTTGTTAAAGCAACTCTTTTCCCGGACAATTTCTCTATGGGATAGGGACTTATAAGAATGATACTTTTAACAGCACCGTCAGAACTTACTGTAAATTCCGGGAAAAGAAGAAGTGTCTGATGGTGGCGTGCATATTCAATAGATGATATTGGAGAAATGTCAAGGTCTCCATTTATTAATAAAGAGTTGAGTTCTGTAGGAGTACCTTTAATCAACTCTATATCGAGGAGAGCGGAGCTTTTAACTAACCCGTAGTATAAAGGTAAACAATTAAGAAACTGAATATGTCCGACTTTAGGTCTCAATTTCCTGAAAAATCTCCTGCAACTTACTCTTTTCCACAAGGGGATTGGATATATTTCTTCTCTCATAGATTTTAATTATGTTATATAACGTATCCCTCTCAACCGGTATTCTCCCTGTCAAAGAAATAATCTCAAGAAGCTCTTCTTTTGTGATGGACTGATCTGTTTCTGCTCCAGCAGCATGTGTAATCTTCTCTTCAACAACCGTTCCATCAAGGTCATCAACTCCAAACAATAGAGAAAGCTGTGCAACTTTAAGCCCGAGCATGATCCAAAATGCCTTTATATGAGGGAAGTTGTCAAGCACGAGACGTGATACAGCAAGCATTTTTAAATTCTCGAATGCCATTGGTTTCTTAAAATCTGGAAGGGCTGTATTTTTTGGATGAAATGGCAGTGGAATAAATGACTGAAAACCTCCTGTCTCATCTTGAAGTTCTCTCAATCTCAGGAGATGATCAATTCGATTTTCTATGGTCTCAATATGCCCATAAAGCATCGTTGCATTGGATTTAAGGCCAAGATTATGTGCTATCCTCATAACTTCCAGCCACTCCTCACTGGTTGCTTTCTTCGGACATACAGCCTCCCTTACTCTTTGATTAAAAATCTCAGCTCCTCCGCCAGGAAGGGATCCTAGCCCTGCTTCCTTTAATTTTAGTAATACCTCCTTGACAGAAAGTTTTGCTATCTTTGCAAAATAGTCGATCTCAACTGCAGTAAATGCCTGAATGTGGACATCAGGCCTAATTTCTTTAAGTTTTGAAATTACTTCAAGATAATAATCAAACGGAAGATCAGGATGAAGACCGCTTACAATATGAAACTCTGTAATCCCCAGGTCAGTTGCTGAATTAGCTATTTTCAAAACTTCTTCAGTAGTTAACAAATATGCATCAGGGTCATTTTTATCACGACTGAATGCACAGAACTTGCATCTTGATACACAGATATTAGTCAGGTTGATATGTCTGTTTACATTAAAATAAGCATAATTCCCTGATTTTCTCTCCTTAACTTTGTTTGCAAGTTGCCCTATTGTGACAATATCATTCGATGACATAAGAGTAAATGCATCTTCTTTATTAAGACGGATGCCCTGATTAACTTTTTCTGTTATTGTTTTCAAATTATTTTGTATTAACATTATTCTTTCCCCACCTTTTGATTAATTTATGTTCGATGGATAAAATACTTAAAACCTTCCCAACTACAAAATTCACCATATCATCCAGTGTCTTTGGATGATTATAGAAAGCTGGCATCGCGGGCAAAATTATTGCGCCTGCTTTTGCTGCTTTAAGCATATTCTCAATGTGTATTAAACTGAGCGGCGTTTCACGTATGACGAGGATAAGTTGTTTCCGCTCTTTGAGAACTACATCCGCAGCTCTCTCGAGGACATTCCCTGAAATCCCGTTAGCAATAGAAGAAAGTGAACCCATGCTGCAAGGGATAACTATAACTGCATCAGGGGCATTTGAGCCACTTATGAAGGGTGCGTTGAAATCAATTTCATCCCAGATTTTCACATTGTCTTTTTTAATAAATATTTTTTTTATTTCTCTATTCCCCAAGCCTCCAAGTTCTTCCTGAATGACTATCCTACCAGCAGAAGTGATAATTACGTTAATGTGGTGGTTTTTTAGTGAAAGCTCATGGATAAGCCTGATTCCATATATACTACCACTTGCCCCAGTGATGCCTATTACAAAATCAGACATTCTGCGTTCTCCTTATAATGACTTCAATGGCTACAAAACAAAACATTAAAATACTGATAACACCGTTCATGGTGAAAAAAGCCATATTTAATTTTGATAAATCATTCGGTTTAATCAGGCTGTTTTCATACGCAAGAAGAACTGCTGTTAAAGTCACACCAGCAAAATAAAAAACTCCCAGTTTAAGCCTTATACCAAGCCAGATCAACATCGCTACAGATACAGTGTGCAAAACTTTTGTGAATGTAAGAGATTTAGTTATCCCGAATTTGGCGGGTATTGAATATAGTCCCTGTTTCCTGTCAAATTCAATATCCTGAATTGCATAAAAAATATCAAACCCAGCAACCCAGCAGAGAACTGCCATCCCGATGATAAAAGGCTCAAAACTAAATGTGTTGGTTATAGCAATCCATGAACCAATAGGTGCCAATCCAAGACAGAATCCAAGTATGAAATGAGACAGAAATGTAAATCGTTTCGTATATGGATATATGACAAAGGGTATGACAACTAAAGGCCAGAGATAACGGCAAATTGGGGCGAGATTATAAACTGCGAGTAGAAAGATACCAAGACTGATAAGTGAAAAAAAGACTGCATTAGAAACTGTAAGAAGTCCCTTCGGTAACGCTCGATTTGAAGTTCTTGGATTTTTGCGGTCTATCTCTATGTCAACCAGCCTGTTAAGTGCCATAGCAAAGCTTCGAGCACCAACCATTGCAATCGTTATCCACAGAAGTGTCAAAGGCTCAGGGACTTTCATCCCTGCAAGAAAAGCTCCTAAATAGGCAAATGGAAGTGCAAAAATGCTGTGCTGAAATTTAATCATCTCAAGGTATATATTAATTTTATTTAAATCCATATTCTTTCCATCTTTCATCTACAAGCTTTTTAATTTCTTCTGACATATGAATTTCATTCGGCCATTCCCGATGATACCCTTCTTCAGACCATTTCTTTGTTGCATCAATCCCCATCTTCGAACCGTATAAAGGTTTAGGAGCAGAATGATCAAGGACATCAAGAGGACCTTCAACAATCACTATATCACGTGCAGGATCGACATTGTTAAAAGCCTTCCACGCAGCCTCTGAAATATTCTGCACATTTACATCCTCATCAAATATGAAAATGAATTTCGTGAACATCATTTGGCCAAGTCCCCATATGGCATTCATGATTTTACGTGCATGCATGGGGTAAGACTTTTTTATAGAGATTAAGGCACAATTATGGAAAACGCCTTCTATTGGCAGATTGATATCAACGATCTCAGGGAATTGCATCTTGATAAATGGAAGAAATAACCGCTCAGTTGCCTTTCCGATATAACAATCTTCCATGGGTGGTTTTCCGACTATTGTTGCTGGATAGATTGGATCTCTTCTCTGCGTTATACATGTTACATGGAAAACAGGATACTTTGCAGCCAATGAATAGTAGCCAGTATGATCTCCAAAAGGCCCTTCAATTCTTTCTTCACCTAACTCAACATAGCCTTCAAGAATAATTTCAGCATGTGCTGGAACAAGGAGGTCAACAGTTCTTGCCCTTATTACTTCAACAGGCTTACCCCTGAGATACCCTGCAAAAAAAAGCTCTTCTATTCCATATGGTAATGGAGCTGTAGCTGCATAAATTGTGATAGGGTCTCCTCCGAGTGCCACTGCAACTTCCATACGTTTACCTATTTTCATATGTTTCCTGAAATTAACTGCTCCATCATGGTGAGTATGCCAGTGCATACCAGTTGATTTTTCATCAAAGACCTGCATTCTATACATACCCATATTCTGTTTACCACTTTCCGGGTCTTTAGTAATAACAAGGGGCAAGGTAATAAACCTTCCAGCATCATCAGGCCAACACTTTAGAATCGGATACTCATTTAGTGAAAATTCCTTTTCTATTATAATTTCCTGGCAAGGGGCCTTTTTAACCTCTTTTGGTTTTGATGTGCTGAGTTTGTAAAGATCATAAAGGGCTTCAATCTTTTGTCGAAGGTTGAGATCAATGTCCGTTTTGATCAAAGAAGAAAATTTCCTAACAATCTCTGAAAATTCATTGAACCCAAGAGCCCATGCTATACGCTGATATGATCCGAAAAGGTTAATCGCGATGGGGTACCGGAAACCTCTTATGTTTTCGAAAAGCAGAGCAGCCCCTGATTGTTTTGAAATTCGGTCTGTAATCTCTGTTACTTCAAGATTTGAATCTACCTCTGCCTTGATACGAACAAGTTCCTTTTTCTGTTCAAGAAAATTAATAAACCCCCTGAGGTCATTAAAAATCATATTTTCTCGTTCACAAGCCCTGATTTGAAAATTTCTTTAAGTGTTTTTGCCGCCCTGAAGAGCGAAAACTTAAAAGTGTTATTCCTAACAGCATTTGACTCGCTAAGCACCAAACTGAGAAGTATTCCCTGTGCAGCACCAAAAATCACCATCTTTGTCACTCTGGTATCAAGGTCTTTTCGATAAATGCCCTTCTGTTTCCCTTCTTTTAGAATCTCCTCGATCAGCTCAAGAAATTCTACAATACGATTAATTGTGTAATTTTTAAGAAAGATACTACTCTGTTTAATATCAATCATAAATAGTTCGGCAAGTTGTCTGTTTTTCTTGAACATCCTGACTACAATTGCAAAGACTGTTTTAAGCTTATCATTTGGGTCGTCGAGCTGGTTAATCTTTTCACGTATTTCTTTGATTATTGAATTCCATTTCTCATCAAAAAGTGCAAGAAGCAATTCTTCTTTGCTTTTAAAATAATTATAAAGTGTTCCTTCAGCAACACCAGCCTCTGAAGCTATCTCAGCAACTTTTGTATCAGCATAACCACGTTTTACGAATGTCATCAATGCTGCATCAAGAATTACAGACCTTTTGTCTATAATTTTATTAATTGACTTAATGGATAATTTCACAGATAACTTTTAACCTTTACAAAACTTATGCTTAAATCTAATACTGAGTGAGCACTCACTCAGTATATATATGAAATACTTTTTTGTCAATAACTTCCACTTACAATGAGATAAAACTTCTGTTGTCTGGATGCTTGTCGGCTTAATCAGGAAATATTTTCCCAGGATTGAGGATATTCGTAGGGTCAAAGATTTTTTTAATGGATTTCATAATATCGCTCTGTGCCTTTGAGATTTCCATTCTGATATATGGTTTTTTTGTCATACCGATGCCGTGCTCTCCAGAGATAGTTCCTCCGAGCAATAATGTGTGATTGAAAATCTGTTCTATCAGCTTGAGCCCTTTTTCATATTCATCTCTGTCAGACTTATCAACCATAATATTAACATGGATATTTCCGTCACCTGCATGTCCGAAATTAATGATAGTTATCCCGCTCTCTTCTTGGAGTTTTCTCAGTCGTCTCAACATCTCTGTAACCTTATTTCTCGGGACAACAATATCTTCATTAATCTTTGTAGGTTTTATATGGTAAAGTGCAGGAGAAACAGCACGTCTTGCAGCCCATAAGTTATTCCTGGCATAGTTATCTTCTGCCATCTTAACATCGCCTCCAAGATGTTGGCATATATCAACAATCTTTTCTGCCTCACGCGTAATTGCAGAAGGATGACCATCCAGTTCAATAAGAAGAATAGCTTCAACATCATGAGGCAACCCGATAGGCTTGAAATTTTCTACAGCCTTAATAGACTCTCGATCCATAAATTCGAGCGTTCTCGGAATTATCTTTGATGAGATAATTTTTGACACAGCATCACCAGAAGATTCAAGACTACTGAAACTTGCCAGGAGTGTTATAACCTCTTCAGGTAATGGCAGTATCTTTAATCTAATCTTCGTAAAAATAGCAAGAGTTCCTTCTGAGCCTACTAATAGCCGCGCAAGATCATAACCTACAACTCCTTTTACTGTTTTTACTCCAACATTTATAATTTCCCCATTGGGGAGGACTGTTTCCAATTCCATGACATAGTCTTTTGTAACTCCATATTTGATTGCCCGAGGTCCGCCTGCATTTTCTGCTACATTTCCTCCGATTGTGCAGAAATTCATGCTTGCAGGGTCAGGTGGATAGAAAAATCCTTTTAATTCAAGTTCACGCTGAAGCTTACCATTAATTAAACCTGGCTCACATAAAACGTTCAGATTCTCAGAATCTATCTCGATTATTCTCTTCATTTTTTCGAAGCTGATTACTATAGACTTATTTAATGGAACAGAGCCTGCAGTTGTGCCGGTGCCAGCTCCACGAGGTACAACCGGAATATTATTTGCGAAGGCATACTTCATGATTTTTACAACATCCTCTGTATCGTTCGGCCAGATAATTGCAGAAGGAACTGCTTCTATCCCTGATGCATCAAAGCTGTAGCATAAAAGGTCTTCTCTGTTAGTTGAGATCTTTATATCAGGAAACGTATCAATAATTCTGTTCATTTAAGAAGCTTCAACAAGCTGCATTGAAATCACTTTTGAGACACCAGCTTCTTCCATTGTTATTCCATATATATAATCTGCGATGCTTACAGTATATCTGTTATGTGTAACCACGATAAACTGTGTATCCTTTGAAAGTTCCTTTATTGTTTGAGCAAATTTTTCGGTATTAGCTTCATCAAGGGCAGAATCTGCTTCGTCCAGAATACAAAGAGGAGTTGGTTTGATCAAAAAACTTGCAAAAAGAAGGGATAAAGCCGTTAAAGTCTTTTCTCCTCCAGAAAGAAGGTTTATATTCTGTAGCTTTTTCCCTGGTGGCTGGGCAATAATATCTATCCCTGTTTCAAGTATATTATTTTCGTCAGTCAGGATAAGTTCAGCTCTTCCGCCCCCGAAAAGTCTCACAAATACTTCTGAAAATTTTGCCTTCAGAGCTTCATATGCCTCTCTGAGTTTTTTCCTGGTTGTAATATTTATTTTTGATATTGCTTCTTCAAGTTCAGCAATTGACCTGTTTAGGTCGTCCTGTTGTGTTTTGAGGAATTCATAACGTGTTCGGAGTTCTTCATACTCTTCAAGAGTTCCAAGATTCACCTGTCCGAGTTCAGACACTTTCTCTTTGAGCTGAATCAAACGTGTTTCGTCATCTTCTGTAAGAGGTTCTACATCAACAATTGCAATATCTAATCCGTAATTCTGTTGTATATTTTCTGAAAGATTTTCCATTTTAAGTCTCAGTTCGGTTCTCTGGATATCAAGTCCTGATATCTTTTGTGATAAAGATTCTATTTGATTTCTAAGTATTTTAAAAGCTTGTTCAATTGTCATTAATTCCTGAGTGTTGTTTTCTATTATCTCTTTTTTCCTGGATATGTCTGTATACATGGTGTCAGCTACAGATACCAGTGATTTTAATTTCTCTTCATTTTCAGAGATCTCTTGTTCATGCTGTGCTATGCGGAATTTTATTGAGGATACTTCCTCTGCCAGTAGTTGTCTTCTTCGTCTATTTTCTTCAATCTCCTTAGAGATAGCGTCTATTTCTTTACCAATTGAATCTATCTTCTCCTTAAAGGAAGTGATCAAAAGACGGACTTCTGTAACTTCTGCTTTGTGCTCATCAATTTTGGCCCTTTTTTGAGAAATATCTTCCTGCAGAAAATCATTTTGTTGCTCTATATCAGCTTTCTTTTCTTCTATAAATTGAATCTCGCTCTCTTTTTTATTTAGTAATTTTCCAATAGCTTCTTTTTCCTTCACTATCTGCTCAAGTTCAAGAGTCAGATATGCAAGTTTTTTATTCCTCCGTTCCCTGTCTTCTCTTGAGTTTTCAGCGGTTAGTTTCAAGAGGGATATCTCTTTCTCACGCTGTACAATTACTGTTTCGATAGCTTCCAGTTCAGATTCCTTTGTTTTGATTATATTCTGAAAAGAATTGAGTTCATTCTGTAGATGCTCTATCATATCCCTGGCATATCCGGTTCTACTCTCCAGTTCCCTTAACTCTCTCTTCCTCCTGAATATACCTTTTACTTCGCCAGCGATAACTGCTCCAGAAGGTTCTATAACTTCTCCATCGAGTGTTACAAAAAAGTTATTTTTGCCTGATTTAATCAGATTGATAGCTGTCTTCATGTCTTTGACAACAAAAAAGTTTTGGAAGAGACTATTTGCAATGTATGAAAACTCATCATTTGTGCGAATAAAATCCGATACCCTGCCCAAAGAACCTTCAGGAATAGTCGAATTCATATTGTGAATAACAGGACTTACTGGGATAAAGGCTGTTCTGCCCAAAGATTTTTCTTTTACGAGAGCTATAGCAGCTTCGATATCATCAAATGAAGAGAGGATGAAAGAATTAACCTTATCTGACAGTGCGCTTTCGATAGCCTTTTCATATTTGTCATCAACTTCAATCACATCAGATATATATGCAAGAATCTTAAATGATAGGTCTTGTGAAAACAAATCTTTTGCCGATTCATCAAAAATAAGCTCCTTGAGGGACTCCATTCGTGAGGTGTTAGATGCAAGTTCCTCCTTTAATCCTGATAATTTTTCTCTCAAATTTTCAATCTTCTCTTTGCTTTCAAAGAGTTCTTTTATAAAAACTTCTTTTTTTTCTTTCAGGAGCATAAGTTCATTGTTTTTTTCAAGAATATTATCTGCTAAATCTTTAAGTGAAGTATCGACTTCAGATAAAACTTTTTTTACATTCTCGATATCTTTGATAGATATTGCTTCACGGTGATCAAGATTTTCAAAAGATGCCAGAATCTGGTTCTTCTCGTTTCTCAAACTGCTAAGTTCCTCTGAGATTCTGAAAAGCTCCCTCCGTTTATCCTCAGCAAGTTCTTCACTTTCTAAGAGCTCATCTTCAAGTGTTTTTAAAAATTCTGACTTTTGAACGAGAAGTCCTTTCTGATTTTCTATTTTGCACAAAAACTCCTCTCTTATCTTATAGAGTTCTTCTTGTTTTATTAATGCATCCGCCTGTTTCTTATTGTATTCTTCGCTTTGCTGATAGAGTTTTGAAAGATATTCTTTTGCATTATCCTGTTCGGTTCTTGAAACTGCAAGTTTTTTTTCAAGTTCTGCAATCTCTCGCTCTACGTTCTGAAATTGCAACTGAATGGATTCCAGAAGTTTTTCTTTCTGGAGTAAATCAAATCTTTTAGTCTCTGTTTGATTCTCAATTTCAGACAGATTTGCTCTTTTAATAGCTTCTTCTTCTTTGAGTGAATTATATTCCAATAATATTTTTTCAAAAGATTCTTTTAAATTCTGATAATCTCTTTTAGCGATTTTGAGTTCAATAGCATTAATATCTGCAATAAGCTTTTTATACCTTTCAGCTTTCTTTGCAAGTCTATCGAGTAAACTAATCTGTTTTTTTACCTCGGTTGTTATATCATTAATTCTCTGTAGATTTGCTCTTGAAGATTCAAGTTTTGAAATTGCCTCTCTCTTTCTGACATTATATTTCATGACTCCAGCTATTTCTTCAATAAGTATTCTTCTTTCCTGTGGTTTTGCATTTAATAGCTCGGATATCCTGTCTTGCTCAAGAATTGAATAACTCTTGGCCTCAAGCCCCGTATCAAGAAAAAGTTCTTTTATATCTTTTAAACGACATTGATCTTTATTCAAAATATATTCGCTTTCACCTGATCTATAAAGCCTTCTCGTTACAGATGCGGTATCTGAAAAATTTCCTCCATTTCCATCTAAAGAAGATTGCTTTAATCCATTTAGTCCGGAAATAACCATTGTTACTTCAGCCATACCACGCGGTTTTTTGGATACCGAACCATTGAATATAACTTCTTCCATTTTTTCACCCCTGAGGCTTCTTGCACTCTGCTCACCAAGTACCCAGCGGAAAGCATCAACGATATTACTTTTACCGCAACCATTAGGACCAACAATGCAGGTTGTGCCTGGATGAAAATGAAAAGACGTTCTATCTGCGAAGGATTTAAAACCGTTCAGTTCAATCTTTTCGATTCGCATCTTTATTGTGATAATATACCTAAATATAAAAATACTGACAAGTGGATTTAATTGGTCTATTTGACAGTATTTTCTTTTTATGTTTTAATAAAACACTTTTAATGATAGTCCGGCGAGGCTAAAAAGTAAGGAGTTAGTATGAGCTTCAGAAATATAATAAAGTATCCCTTCCAATCAAGTGAGAGGAAGGTTTTTTTATGTCTCTTTCAGAAAAATACCATGATTCTTAATTATTTATTAGTAAAGAATTTTAGTTTTGTAACAAAGAAGAATGTCTGAGAATTAATAACATAATTTATTTCAAGGGATTCTAAATATGACTAAGGAACTAATGAGTAAAATAGATGTTGACAGGGTTTTAACACGTATAGCTCATGAAATTTTAGAAAAAAATAAAGGGATCGAAAATGTATGCCTTGTCGGCATTCAGAGGGGTGGCGTTCATCTCGCAAAAAGACTTGCCAGCAAGATTAAACATATAGAGAAAAAAGAGATTCCTGTTGGAATGCTTGATATAGCATTCTATAGGGATGATATTAATATAAGAAAAGCACAACCGATTATAAGAAAGACTGAGGTTCCTTTTGAGATAACTGATATGAAAATAATTCTTGTTGATGATGTGCTGTTTACAGGAAGATCTATCAGAGCCGCAATGGACGCACTTACAGATCTCGGAAGACCTGCTGCAATTCAATTAGCGGTATTGATTGACAGAGGACATAGGGAACTGCCGATTAAAGCTGATTATGTTGGCAAAAATATTCCGACATCTCTGAACGAAAATGTTGAAGTGCAGCTTATGGAAGATGGGAAAGAAGATAAAGTTATCATAGAAAAATCAGGAGAAAATAAGCGATAAATGCTGAGGAGTAAAGACCTGCTTGGCATTAAAGAACTCTCGGAAGAAGAGATAAATCTTATACTTGATACAGCCTCTGCTTTTAAAGATGTAATTGGAAGAGATATTAAAAAAGTACCAACCCTTCGTGGTAAAACAGCCATTAATCTGTTTTTTGAACCTTCAACCCGAACCAGGACTTCATTTGAACTTGCTGCAAAAAGGCTCAGCACGGATGTAATTAATTTCTCAGTTCCTATGAGTAGTGTCGTGAAAGGAGAAAGTATTATAGATACTGCCCTGGCTGTTCAAGCATTAGGTGCTGATTTCGTAATTATACGACATTCATCATCAGGAGTACCACATCTTCTTTCAAAAAAACTCAAAGCTTCTGTGATAAACGCAGGCGATGGAACAAATGAGCATCCAACACAGGCACTACTTGATGCTTTTACGATAAGAGAGAAGAAAAACAAGATTAAGGGACTCGAAATCGCTATCGTAGGAGATATAATTCACAGCAGGGTTGCAAAATCGAACATATATTGTCTGAAAAAACTTGGTGCTCTTATCAGGCTAATCGGCCCACCCACTTTGATCCCAAAAGAAATAGAAGAACTTGGGGTCGGGATTCATCATAATATGGAATCCGGACTTAAAGATGTGGATGTTCTCATGATGCTAAGGATACAGATGGAAAGGCAGGGAAAAGGATTTTTCCCTTCTACAGATGAATATTCCAAAAATTGGGGATTAACCCTTGAGAGACTATCATTTGCAAAGGATGATGTAATTGTAATGCATCCTGGCCCAATGAATCGAGGCATAGAGATTGTTTCAGAAATAGCAGATGGGCCAAAATCGGTCATTCTTGAACAGGTGACAAATGGGATTGCTGTAAGGATGGCAGTAATGTATCTGCTTGCAGGAGTTGAAAGGTGAAAATACTTATAAAAAATGGGCACATCATAGATCCGCTTCAGGGTATCGATGGGATTGGGAATATTCTGATCGAAGGCGGAAAGATTGCAAAAATTAAGATGCAGAAAACACCCCCCATTGTTACTAAGGGAACCCGAAGAGTTGGCAATGACTCTGAACTCCAAACCATCGATGCGAATGGACTATTTGTTATTCCAGGACTTATTGACATGCACGTGCATCTGAGAGAACCAGGTTTTGAATACAAAGAGACAATAAAAACTGGAACTATGGCAGCAATCAGAGGTGGTTTCACAACTGTTTGTTGCATGCCAAATACATTTCCAGTAAATGATAATGCAAGTGTTACAGAGTTTATTATAAGAAAAGCTTCTCAGGAGGGTCATTGCTTTGTTCTTCCTATCGGTGCAATCACGAAATCACAAAAGGGTGAAGAACTTGCAGAGATCGGAACAATGAGAAATGAGGGATGTATTGCATTCTCTGATGATGGTAACCCAGTAATGAACAGTCTAATTATGAGGAGGGCTCTTGAATATTCAAAGGCATTTAATGTGCCCATCATTTCACACTGTGAGGATTTAAGCCTCTCAGAAGATGGTGTTATGAACGAAGGGCTAATTTCTGCCACACTCGGTTTAAAAGGCATACCTGATGAGGCTGAACAGATAATGGTATATAGAGACATTTCATTGGCAAAGCTTACAGGTGGAAAACTTCATATTGCCCATGTCTCAACTGAAGGCACAGTGAAATTAGTTAGGGAGGCAAAATTAAGTGGAATTAATGTAACAGCTGAAACTTGTCCTCATTATTTCAGCCTTACGGAAAAAGCAGTCAAAGGATATGATACAAATGCGAAAGTAAATCCTCCGTTAAGAACAGAAAGGGATATAGAAGCGATAAAGGAAGGGTTAATAGATGGGACAATAGATGTTATTGCAACAGACCATGCCCCTCATCATTTGGATGAAAAACAGAAAGAGTTTGATAAGGCACCTTCAGGCATTTCAGGACTCGAAACAGCATTGAGTTTAAGTCTGAAATTAGTACATGAAGGTTTATTAACATTTCCACAGTTAATAGAAAAAATGGCAACTAATCCAGCAAGAATATTAAAGATTGATCGTGGATCTTTGAAAATTGGCTCAGATGCGAATATTGTTATTGTAAACAAAGATAAAGAATTTAAGGTTGAGGCAAAAAAATTCATTTCTAAGGGTAAAAATACCCCTTTTGATGGCTGGACATTGAGAGGTCTTCCGATTTACACAATTTATAAGGAAATAATTTATGAGTGGTAAGACTAAGGCGCTGCTTGTACTTTCAGATGGAGTTGTGTTTGAAGGTAAAAATTTTGGTTCAGAAGGGGAAACAATCGGGGAAGTCGTATTCAATACATCAATGACAGGTTATCAAGAAATACTCACTGACCCTTCTTATAAAGGTCAGATTGTTGTAATGACTTATTCACAAATTGGCAATTATGGAATAAATGAAGAAGATATAGAATCATTCAATGGCCCAAAAGCTGAAGGTTTTGCTGTCAAAGAATATATAGATTTTCCGAGTAACTGGCGGTCATATCATTCTCTTGAGAAATATTTAAAAAAGTACGGGATTGTTTGCATTGAAGGCATTGACACACGTGCGTTAACGAGACATCTAAGAAAATATGGGGCACAGATGGGAATTATTTCAAGTCTTGACTTGAATCCTTCAAAACTTCTTGAAAAAGTTAGAGCACACCCGGGTATTTCTGCTTTTGACCTTGTGAAAGATGTAACAGCAAAAAAACCTTTTATTTGGGAAGAAGGGGTGTGGAAGTGGAAGGAGAGCGACAAAGAGTCAAAATATTATGGCATCAAAGTGTCAGAGTTTCAAAACTCTGAAAACCTGTTACCCGGTCAATCTGACACTGTTCTTAAAAGGGTTGTTGTCTATGACTTCGGCGTAAAGTTCAATATCCTGAGGAATCTTAAGGAAGCCGGTTTTCATATTGCTGTCGTTCCCGCTCAAACTCCTGCAGAAGTTGTGCTTGATATGAATCCTGATGGAATAGTATTAAGTAATGGACCCGGTGATCCTCAAACAGTTAAATATGGCATTGAGAATACAAAAAAATTGATTGGAAGAAAGCCTGTTTTTGGAATATGTCTTGGCCATCAGATACTCGGGCTTGCGATGGGAGGAACAACTTATAAATTAAAGTTCGGACATCATGGAGGGAACCATCCTGTAAAGGATCTAATTACAGGAAGAGTCGAGATTACTTCTCAAAACCATAATTATTGTGTTGATATAAATAGCCTTAAAGGTCAGGTTAGACTTACACACAAAAATCTCTATGATGGAACTGAAGAAGGCATGCAGCATGTTGATTTTCCTGTTTTCTCGGTTCAACATCATCCTGAAGCAGGTCCCGGACCGAACGATTCAGCGCATTTATTCAAAAGATTCCATGAGATGATAGAGAGATTTAAGTAGATGAAATTAGATTATAAGAACATATTCAAAGAGCTTAATAAACAGAAGATTGATTATCTTGTAGTGGGTGGACTGGCAGTCAACTTCCATGGTGTTCCAAGAATGACTTATGATATTGACCTGATGATAATGCTCCAATCAGAAAATATCAGTAAGTTAGTTGTTAAGCTTACCGAGTGGGGCTACCGTCCAAAAGTT
>JACAFF010000024.1 GCA_013388455.1 Nitrospirota bacterium | reverse complement strand
CCTGGAGACAATGTAAACCTGACAGTTGAGCTTATATCTCCTATAGCTATGGAGAAGGAGTTAAGGTTTGCAATCAGGGAAGGTGGAAGGACTGTAGGTGCAGGTGTAGTTACTGAGGTAATAGAATAAAAAAATTAGCAATGTAAAAATATAAAAGTGAGACAATAGTGAATCAGAAGATAAGAATAAAATTGAGAGCTTATGATCACAGGTTACTTGACAGGTCTGTTAAGGAGATTGTGGATACAGCCCAGAGAACAGGGGCAAGGATATCAGGACCAGTGCCCTTACCAACAAGGATAAGCAGGGTTACTGTTCTTAGATCGCCTCATGTGGATAAAAAATCAAGAGAGCAATTTGAAATCAGAACTCACAAACGGTTAATAGATATTGTTGATCCAACTCCACAAACTGTCGATGCTCTTATGAAACTTGAACTTGCAGCAGGGGTTGATGTTGAAATAAAACTTTAACATTTAAAAATTAGGACCTTATATATAAGTTTGAAAATATATATAAAATATAAATATTTAAGGTAAAAAATTATGGTTGGGATATTAGGTAAAAAAGTTGGAATGACTCAGATATTCACAGAAGATGGGAAAGCATGTCCTGTGACTGTAATTGAGGCTGGTCCATGTTGTGTTGTTCAGGTAAAAACTATTAAGAAAGATGGATACGAGGCTGTAAAATTAGGATTTATAGAGATAAATGAAAAGAAATTGAATAAGCCAACATTAGGTGTTTTTAAAAAGGCAGGGGTTAAACCATATAGAATATTGAGAGAGTTTCCTTTAAGCGGACTTAAAGTTGGAGATATTATAACGGTTGAGCAATTTTCAAAAGGTGAGAAAGTTTCTATATCTGGTGTTTCAAAAGGCAAGGGATTTCAAGGTGTTATGAAAAGACACCATTTTTCAGGAGGTCCTGGTTCACATGGTTCGATGTTTAATAGGGCACCCGGTTCAATTGGTGCAAGTTCTTTTCCTTCAAGGGTTTGGAAGAATCAGAAACTTCCAGGGCATATGGGCAGTGAAAACGTGACTGTTAAGAATCTTGAGATAATCGATGTGAGACCCGATCAGAATCTTCTCCTTATAAAGGGTGCGGTTCCCGGTGCAAGAGGTCTTTTTGTAGAAATCAGGAAGGATGAGTATGCCAGAGATTGAAGTAAAGGATAGAAATAATAATACTGTTGAGAAAATAACTTTGAATGATGGTATCTTTGCTGTTTCAGCGAATATGGGAGTGATTCACGAAGCTATCGTGAATTTTCTTGCAAATCAGAGACAGGGGACTGCTGCTACAAAGACAAGGGGAATGGTTAGAGGTGGCGGGAAAAAACCGTGGAGACAGAAACATACTGGCAGAGCAAGGGCAGGGAGTATCAGGTCACCTTTGTGGCGTGGTGGTGGAACTGTATTTGGACCTCAAGTTAGAGACTATTCCTGTGCACTGCCTAAAAAACAAAAAAGACTTGCATTATTATCTGCAATAAATGAAAAGATTTCAAATGGTGAAGTTGTTGTAATAGATGAATTATCATTAGAAAAGCCAAAGACAAAAAATATGATAGAAATATTAAAAAACTTTGGGTTTGAGAAAAAAAGCGTTCTCATCGTAATTCCCGAAAAAGACGATGCAATTTTATTATCAACCAGAAATATTCCTGGTGTAGATGTCACAAGAGTGATGGATCTGAACACATATGACGTTATTGTTCATGATATCCTTTTAATGACAAAAGATGCAATTAAACGGTTAGAGGAGATAAAGGGATAGTGGAAAAACTTTATAACATAATTAAGAAGCCACTTTTTACGGAGAAGGGTGGTAATCTTAAAGAAAGAGAAAATAAGATACTTGTTGAGGTATTTGCTGATGCCAACAAGATTGAAATAAAAAAGGCAATTGAAGAGATTTTTAAGGTTAAAGTAGAAAAAATTTCTACTTTAAATATAAAAGGTAAATTTAAGAGATATGGAAGGTCAATTGGAAAGAGGCCTGATCGGAAAAAAGCAATCATTACCTTAAAAAAGGGAGAGAAACTTGATTTTATTGAGGGAACATAATGGGTATTAAAAAATTCAACCCTACATCACCAGCCAGGAGATTTCAGAGTGCTTCTGACTTTGCAGATATAACTAAAGATAAACCATATAAACCATTGCTTAAGTCCCTTAAAAGGACTGGAGGGAGAAACAATATAGGTCATGTTACTGCCTGGCATAGAGGTGGTGGAAACAAAAAGACATACAGGGTCATAGACTTTAAAAGGGATAAAATAGGAGTGCCTGGTAAAGTTGCATCTATTGAGTATGATCCGAATCGGTCAGCAAGGATCGCTCTTATTAACTACCGAGATGGTGAAAAAAGATACATAATAGCACCTGTGGGGTTACAGGTAGGAGAAGAACTGGTATCAGGAAAAGGTGCTGAAATAAAAGTAGGAAATGCTTTACCTTTGAGTGATATGCCCTTAGGAACATTTATTCATAATATCGAGATAAGACCTGGAGAAGGGGCAAAACTTGTTAGAAGTGCAGGCACTTCAGCACAGTTAATAGCCAAAGAGGATGATTATGTTCAGGTCAAGCTTTCATCAAATGAGGTGCGTCTAATTCCATCAAGCTGTATGGCAACAATAGGACAGGTTAGTAACATGGATCATGAAAACATATCTTATGGAAAAGCAGGTAGAATAAGAGCACTCGGAAAGCGGCCGCATGTTAGAGGTGTTGCTATGAATCCTATTGACCATCCACTTGGTGGAGGTGAGGGAAAGGCTTCAGGCGGAAGGCCAGCGTGTACGCCATGGGGAAAACCCGAGGGTGTAAAAACAAGACATAATAAGAGAACTGACAAGTTTATTTTTAAGAGGAGGAAGTAAGTTGCCGAGATCTTTAAAAAAGGGTCCATTTGTTGATGAAAAACTGATGAAGAAGGTAAAGGCTATGATTGAAAGTGGAGAGAAGAAGCTTATTAAGACATGGTCGAGACGATCAACAATTGTACCTGAATTCATAGGATATACTTTTGCAGTGCATAATGGTAAAAAATTTATTCCTGTTTATATAACAGAGAATATGGTAGGACATAAACTTGGGGAATTTGCACCGACAAGGACATTTAGAAGCCATGCTGGTGCTGAAAAAGTAGCAACTCCAAAAGGATAAAAAGAGGATGGAAGCTAAAGCAATCTTAAAATATGCAAGGATTACACCGAGGAAAGCACGCAGGGTTGTTGATCTCATAAGAAATAAAAGTGCTGGAGATGCTCTTGTGTTTCTTAAGTTTATGCCTTACAGAGGCTCAAAATTTATTGAAAAGGTTCTTAAATCGGCTATGGCGAATGCAGAACAAAAGAAGGTTGTAAATCCAGAGGATATGATGATTGTTAAGGCATTTGTTGATCAGGGGCCTGTAATGAAAAGGGTTGAACCGAGGGCAATGGGGAGGGCAAATATGATAAAGAAAAGAACTTCCCATATAACCTTAATCTTATCTGAAAAGGAATGAGCAGGAGGTAGATTTGGGTCAAAAGACGCATCCTATAGGGAATCGGCTGGGAATTATAAAAAACTGGGACTCGAGATGGTATGTCAAACGAGGATACAACGAACAGCTTCTTCAAGATATCAATATAAGAAGAACTCTTAAGCAAAGACTCTTTCATGCTGGTGTCCCTAAAATAGAAATAGAAAGAACAGGCCAGAATATCAGGATAATTATTCATACAGCAAGACCTGGCATAATTATTGGCAAAAAAGGAACAGAGGTCGAAAAGCTCAGAAAAGAACTCAAGCAGATGGCTGGTAAAGAAATAGCTATCGATATCAAAGAGATAAGGAAACCAGAGATAGATGCTCAACTTGTAGCTGAAAATATAGCACTTCAACTCGAAAAAAGGGTAGCGTTCAGACGTGCTATGAAAAAATCTGTTGCTTCTGCTCTAAGATTTGGAACGCTTGGTGTTAAGGTAGCTTGTTCAGGCAGACTCGCTGGAGCCGAAATAGCACGTTCCGAATGGTACAGGGAAGGACGGGTTCCTCTTCATACATTCAGAGCAGATATTGGTTATGGATTTGCACAGGCCAGAACGACCTATGGTATTATTGGCGTTAAGGTATGGATGTATCATGGTGATATAATGCCTGAAAGCACAGCTAAGGAGTTGTAATTTAATTATGTTAATGCCCAAAAAAGTTAAATTCAGAAAAATGCAGAAAGGTAGAATGAATGGTAAAGCATATAGTGGTTCAACTGTTTCTTTCGGAGAATATGGATTAAAGGCACTCGAACCAGGATGGATCTCAAGTGCACAGATTGAAGCTGCAAGAATTGCAATTACAAGACATGCTAAAAGGGGTTGTAAGTTGTGGATTCGCATTTTTCCTGATAAACCAATTACCAAGAAGCCTGCTGAAACAAGGATGGGAAAAGGTAAAGGAGCACCAGAATATTGGGTAGCTGTGGTAAAGCCTGGAAGAATTATTTATGAAATGTCAGGAGTAAACGAATCTACTGCTAAAGAGGCTATGAGGCTTGCCTCTCATAAGTTGCCTATTGCTACACGGTTTGTAAAGAGAAATGAGGAGGTTTTATGAAGCCATCCGAGCTTCGAGCGTTGACAATAGAAGAGCTTAAACAAAAGGAACAGGATTTAAGGAAGGAACTCTTTAATTTAAGATTTCAACAGGCAACTGGTGAAATAGAAAATCCAAAGCGTATCCATTTTGTGAAAAAGGATATAGCAAGGGTTTTGACCCTAATTACTGAGAAGTCAAAAAATATACGAAGTCTTGAGAAAGCAATAAGATAGAGGAAAGAAGAGGGATAGATGCCTAAGAAGATTTATACAGGTAAAGTAATCAGTAACAAGATGGATAAGACAGTTGTTGTTGCTGTCACAAGACTTTTTCAGCATCCTATTTATAAGAAAACAGTGAAGAGGATAACAAAACTAAAAGCACATGATGAAAATAACAAATGTAAAGTTGGAGATATTGTAAAGATTATAGAAACAAGACCACTAAGCAAAGAGAAAAAGTGGATGGTAATAGATTAGAGGCTGATTGGGAGTGATGAAATATGATTCAGTTGAGGAGTATGCTCGAAGTAGCAGATAATTCAGGTGCTAAAAAAGTTCAATGTATCAAGGTTCTCGGTGGATTTCATAAAAGATATGCACGGCTTGGAGACATTGTGGTTGTCAGCGTAAAGGAAGCATTGCCTGACAGCAACATTAAAAAGGGAACCGTTGCAAAGGCAGTTGTGGTAAGAACAAAAAAAGAGCATAGAAGATCTGATGGTTCTTATATACGTTTTGACCAAAATGCTGTTGTTCTTATAAACGCACAGGGTGAACCTGTTGGTACAAGAATTTTTGGGCCTGTTGCAAGAGAGCTTAGATGGAAAGAATTCACAAAAATTATCTCACTGGCACCAGAGGTTTTATAGGAGATATATGGGTCTAAAGATAAAGAAAAACGATACGGTTCTTGTTATTGCAGGAAAGGAAAAAGGTAAAAAAGGAAGGGTTCTCTCAGTGTATTCAGCAAAGAATATGCTTCTTATAGAGAAGATTAATATGATTAAAAGACATATGAAACCTTCAAAAAAATATGCACAGGGAGGAATTATTGAAAAAGAGGCACCTCTTCATATATCGAATGTGATGTTAATCTGTCCAAAATGTGATAAACCCACAAAGATTGGGAATACTTATTTAGAGAATAATAAGAAGGTGCGTAGTTGTAAAAAATGCAATGAGGTGATCGACAGTTGATAATGCCAAGACTTAAAGAGAGATATCTAAAAGAGATTGTACCTAAAATGATGAAGGAATTCTCATATAAAAATGTAATGGAAGTTCCTAAGATAGAGAAGATTGTATTAAATGTAGGCCTTGGTGAGGCTATACAAAATATAAAATTACTTGATGCGGCCCAGAAAGAACTTGGTGCCATAACCGGTCAGAAGGCAGTTATTACAAAAGCAAAGAAATCAATCGCATCGTTCAAATTAAGGAAAGGCACTCCAATCGGTTGTAAGGTTACACTTCGTGGGAAAATTATGTATGAGTTTCTTGATAGATTTATAAATATTGCGTTGCCAAGAATCAGAGACTTTAAAGGCGTAGCAGGAAAGTCTTTTGATGGAAGAGGGAATTATAATATAGGTATAAAAGAACAATTCATTTTTCCTGAAGTAGAATACGATAAGGTAGAAATGGTTCATGGGCTTGATATTACAGTATGCACAACAGCTAAGACTGATAAAGAAAGTAAAGCCCTTTTGCGCTATTTCGGTATGCCCTTCAGGAACTGATGATAATATAAGTTGGTTTGAGGAGTGAAGAATGGCAAAGATTTGTATGATGGAAAAGGCTAAAAGACCGCCAAAGTTTAGGGTAAGGGCACATAATAGATGTAAATTGTGCGGTAGACCAAGGGCTTATTTACGTCGATTTGGCATATGCAGAATTTGTTTCAGAATGTTAGCACTTGAAGGCCAGATACCTGGTGTTATAAAAGCGAGCTGGTAATTCACATAAACCTTAGGGAGGTTGAATGTTAACTGATCCAATTGCAGACATGCTTACAAGGATTAGAAATGCAATCCGTATCAAGGCGGAAAAAGTTGATATCCCCATTTCTAAGATGAAGATTGAGATAGCAAAGATATTGAAAGAGGAAGGTTTTATAAGAGCATATAAAATTCTGAAAGATAGAAGACAGGGCATTCTCAGAATAATTCTGAAATATACGGATAATGAATGCGTTATTACGGGATTGAAAAGAGTGAGTAAGCCGGGTAGAAGGGTTTACTCAGGAAAAAAAGAGATACCTAAAGTAATGGGCGGACTCGGAATAGCAATTATGACAACTTCAAAAGGGATTTTTAGTGATAAGGTATGTAGAAGGGAAGGAATTGGAGGAGAAGTTATCTGTTATGTGTGGTAAAGGAGAATAGACCAAGATGTCAAGAATTGGTAAAAAACCAATACAGATACCAGAAAAAGTTCAGGTAGACATAAACAATAAGATTATTCACGTGAAAGGGCCTAAAGGTGAATTGAACTGGAGATGCCCTGACAAGATATCAGTTTCAGTAAATGATAGCTTTGTGATTATTCAGCGCTCTGGTGATTCAAAGGCTGAGCAAGAACTCCATGGACTTACAAGAAGTATGATATCAAATATGATTATTGGTGTATCTCAGGGTTATCAGAAAGTACTTGACATCGTTGGAGTTGGCTATAAAGCTCAAGTATCCAGCGATAAGATTATTCTGTCACTTGGATATTCCCATGTTGCCGAATTTCAATTGCCAGAGGGTATTAAAGCCTCTTTAGATCCAAAACAGACTCAGATTACACTTACCGGCATCGATAAGCAGCAACTCGGACAAGTAGCCGCCAGCCTCAGAGCATTAAGGCCACCTGATGCGTATAAAGGAAAGGGTATCAGGTATAATCGTGAAAGAATTAAATTAAAGGTCGGGAAAGCGGGAAAGAAATAGTTTAAGGAGGTAGAGTTGTCAGAATTTACAAAAGAAGCTAAAGAGCGGCGTCATAAAAGGATAAGGAAAAAGGTTATCGGGACTCCTGAAAGGCCCAGATTATCTGTTTATCGGAGTTTAAATCACATATATGCCCAGATAATAGACGACTCTAAAGGACATACAATAATTAGTTCATCAAGTCTTGATAAAGAATTTGCAGATGAAAAGTCACATAAAGGCAATAAGAAGATGGCAAAATTAGTAGGTGCACTTATAGCAAAGAAGGCTATTGAAAAAGGTATTAGAAAGGTTGTGTTTGATAGGGGTGGTTATCTCTACCACGGAAGTGTCAGAGTGCTCGCTGAATCTGCAAGGGAAGCAGGATTAGATTTTTAGGAGGTTTTGTGCAGAAAATCTATACGGAAGAACTGAATTTAAAAGATAAGGTTATATATATTAACAGAGTAGCAAAAGTAGTTAAGGGTGGAAGGCGCTTTTCATTTACCGCTCTTGTTGTTGTTGGAGATGGAGAGGGAACAGTTGGTGTAGGAAAGGGTAAGGCATCAGAAGTTCCTGAGGCCATAAGGAAAGCTATAGAGCAAGCAAAGAAGTCACTTATAAAATTCCCAATCAAAGATGGAACAATACCGCACAGGGTTATCGGAAGATTTGGATCAGGGATTGTTGTAATAAATCCTGCTGTTAAAGGAACGGGCATTATAGCAGGAGGAGCTGTAAGAGCCATTCTTGAAGTTGCAGGAGTTCAGAATGTGGTTTCTAAATCTCTTAGGAGTCATAATCCATTCAATTCTGTTAAAGCAACTCTGAATGGGCTTAAGAGCTTGAAAGACCCTGATAGTGTTATAAAAATAAGGGGTAAAGGTGAAGAGGAACCCCAGGAGGTGTCATGAGGATTCAGGATTTAAAACCTGCTGATGGTAGCAGAAAAAGGAAGAAGAGAGTTGGAAGAGGAATAGGATCGGGTCATGGCAAAACCTCTTGTAAAGGTCATAAAGGACAGAAATCCCGCTCAGGTGGAACTAAAGGGCCGGGGTTTGAAGGTGGTCAGATGCCATTACAGAGGCGGCTTCCAAAGAGAGGATTTAAAAACTATTTTAAAAAAGAATACGCTTTTATTAATTTGAAAGATATAAGCAAAATTGAAGACTTAGATACAATCACACCTGAAATTCTTTTTGAAAAAGGTATAATAAAAAAGTTAAAGCACGGGCTCAAAGTGCTTGGAGAAGGTGAAATAAACAGACCTATTACAATAAAGGCAGTTGCATTCAGTGCTTCTGCGCTTTCCAAGATAGCCGCAGCAGGTGGTAAAGCAGAGGTAGTATAGACTTTGGGTATTCTCTCAAGTTTTCAGAACATATTTAAAATACCTGAATTAAAGAGTAGAGTGCTATTTACATTAGCTCTTCTTGCTGTTTATAGAATTGGAGCTCATATCCCTACTCCTGGAATTAATGGGGAGGAACTCAGTAAGTTTCTTGCAGAAAAAGGTGGGGCACTCATGGGTTTCTTTGATATGTTCTCAGGAGGAGCTCTTTCAAGGGTAACAATTTTTGCTCTTGGGATAATGCCTTATATTAGTGCTTCTATTATTTTACAACTTTTAACTGTTGTTATCCCTGCTATCGGAAAACTTGCAAAAGAGGGTGAAGCAGGTAGAAAAAAGATTGTAAGATATACAAGATATGGCACTGTTATTATAAGCGCTATACAATCTTTTGGAATAGCAGCAGGGCTTGAGGGCATGGCTGGTGGTGCATTTGTTCAAAATCCAGGGTGGTCATTTAGATTGATGACAATGATTACTCTAACATCTGGAACAGCTTTTATTATGTGGCTTGGTGAACAAATTACAGAGAGAGGCATAGGGAACGGTATATCTCTGATTATATTTGCAGGGATTGTGGCGCGGTTCCCGAATGCCATTATTAGTACAATAAGGCTCATACAGGCAGGTGAAATATCAATCTTTTTCGTAATATTCCTTATTATAATGATGATAGCGGTTGTTGCTGCTATAATTTATATTGAGCGTGGACAACGGAAGCTTCCTGTTCAATATGCAAAAAGGGTAGTAGGTAGAAAAGTCTATGGAGGGCAATCGACACACCTTCCATTAAAAATTAACACTTCTGGAGTTATCCCTCCGATTTTTGCCTCTTCGATTTTGATATTTCCTGCTACAGTAGCAGGTTTTATAGCAATACCATGGGTACAGGCAATAGCAAGACAGCTTGCTCCTGGTACTATTCTTTATTCAGTGCTTTATGTAGGTATGATATTCTTTTTTGCATATTTTTATACTGCTATTATTTTTAATCCTGTTGATATTGCAGATAACCTTAAAAAATATGGCGGATACATACCCGGAATAAGGCCTGGACAAAAAACATCTGAATATATTTACAGGGTGTTATCTCGTTTGACATTTGTTGGTGCTTTATACCTTGCAATTGTATGTATTATCCCTGAAATTCTTATTAGCCGGTTTCATGTGCCTTTTTATTTCGGTGGAACTTCTCTACTAATAGCAGTCGGTGTAGCTTTAGATACTGTATCACAGATAGAATCCCATTTGATCACGCGTTCATATGAAGGATTTCTCAAAAAGGGCAGGATAAAGGGAAGAAGGGGATAGGAATTTAAATAAATAGATGGTTATTTTGAAATCAGAAGAAGAGATAGAAAAGATTGCTCAGGCATGTCTGATAGTTGCAAAGACTCTGAATTACATTAGCGATAAAATAAAGCCAGGCATTACAACAAAAGAAATTGAGCGGCTTGCAGAGATTTTTATTATAGAAAACGGCGGGCTCCCTGCATTTAAAGGATATAGAGGGTTTCCGGCGAGTATTTGTACATCCGTAAATAATGAAGTAGTACACGGTATCCCATCTAATAAGATACTGAAAGACGGTGATATATTAGGGATTGACCTGGGTGTTTTCAAAGACGGTTTTTATGGAGATGCTGCTTATACTTTTCCGGTTGGTAAAGTAAATTCAAGAGTTGAAACACTTTTAAGGGTTACTGAAGAAGCTCTTTACAAAGGCATAGAAAATGCGAGGTCTGATAAAAGAGTTTCAGATATATCCCATTCAATACAGAGGCATGTTGAGGAAAATGGTTTTTCTGTAGTAAGGGCATTTGTTGGTCATGGTATTGGGAGAGAATTACATGAAGATCCACAGATTCCAAACTTTGGGTCTCCTGGTCGGGGGCCAAGATTAAGGCCCGGTATGACACTTGCCATTGAACCAATGGTAAACGAAGGTGGGCATGAGGTAGTAATTCTTGATGATGGATGGACAGCTGTAACCATAGATGGTAAATTATCAGCACATTTCGAGCACACTTTACTTGTGACATCAGATGAACCGAGAATATTGACTAAATTAAATTAAAAAAGTTATATTATTCAGTTAATGCCACCAAAAGAAGACAATATAGAGGTTGAAGGTAAAATTGTTGAAACTCTGCCTAACGCAATGTTTAAAGTCGAGCTTGAAAACGGGCAGATAATTCTTGCTTATGTTTCAGGCAAGATGCGAATGAATTTTATAAAGATTTTACCAGGAGATAAAGTTACTGTAGAGTTGTCTCCTTATGACTTAACAAAGGGAAGAATAACATATAGATTTAAATAGCGAAAGAGGATATTATGAAGGTTCGTTCTTCTGTTAAACCAATATGTGCTAAATGTAAGATAATAAAGAGAAAAGGTATTTTACGGATTATTTGTGATAACCCAAGACATAAGCAAAGACAGGGGTAGTAAAAGTAATTTAATTAAAAATCAAATGAAATGAGGAGATGAAAATTGGCAAGGATTGCTGGAGTTGATCTGCCTAAAAACGAACGTGTAGAAATCGGTTTGACGAGAATTTTTGGTATTGGAAGATCTGTATCAAATAAAATACTATCCGAGACCAATATAAATCCTGATAAAAGGGTAAAAGACCTGAGTGATGAAGAGATAGTTAAGATAAGAACTATTATTGAAAGGGATTATAGAGTTGAAGGAGATTTAAGGCGTGATATTTCAATGAATATCAAAAGACTTATAGATATCGGAAGCTATAGAGGACAAAGGCACCGTTTAGGACTTCCTTTAAGAGGACAGAGGACAAGAACTAACGCACGTACACGAAAAGGCCCACGAAAAGCAGTAATGGGCAAGAAAAAAGAGGCATAATAGCATGGCTCAAAGGAAAAAAGGACTTAAAAAGGATAAGAAAAATATAACATATGGTTCTGCACATATTCAGGCTACTTTTAATAATACAATCATTACCATAACAGATCCTAACGGAGATGTTATAACGTGGGCAAGTGCAGGAAATTTAGGATTTAAGGGATCAAGAAAAGGGACTCCATATGCTGCGCAGATTGCGGCTCAATCAGCAGCAAAGAAAGCAATGGATTTAGGCATGAAACAAGTTGATATCTATGTAAAAGGACCTGGAGCTGGGAGGGAGTCCGCAATAAGAGCTCTCCAGGCAGCAGGTCTTGAGATTAATCTCATAAAAGATGTTACACCTGTTCCGCATAACGGATGCAGACCACCAAAAAAGAGGAGAGTATAAGTGGCAAGATATATAGGTTCATTATGCAGAATATGTCGGAGAGAAGGAGATAAATTATTTTTGAAAGGTGACAGGTGTTATACAGAAAAATGTGCTATCGAAAGAAGAAAATATCCTCCTGGACAACACGGTCAGGGTTACAGAAAACTGTCTGATTATGGAGTGCAGCTTAGAGAAAAGCAAAAAGTAAGAAGAATGTATGGAATACTCGAGAGACAGTTTAGGAGATATTTCTCTGAAGCAGAAAGAAAGAAGGGTATTACAGGAGATAAATTACTTCAAATCATTGAGAGTCGGCTTGATAGTATAGTTTATAGAATGGGTTTTGCATCAAACAGGAGAAAGGCAAGGCAGCTTATCGGACATGGTCATATATTAGTAAATGGCAAAAGGGTAAATCTACCATCGTATACAATCAAGGGGGGAGATATAATTGAGGTAAAGGAATCAAGCAAAGATATTCCAGAAATTACAGATAGCATTTCTAAAAGCGAACATAGAGGAATGCCTGCTTGGGTTGAAGTGGATATTGCTAATCTAAGAGGTAAGGTTTTACAGATTCCATCTCGTGAGGATATACAACTGCCTGTTCAGGAACAGCTAATCGTTGAGCTTTATTCCAAGTAAAAATTTTTAAATCAAAATAAAGTACAGAAAATGATAGTAATTAATTCCCAATGGCCAATAATCAAATCGCCATTGTTTTTAAAAATTTTAAAATCAGAATATTTTGATAATTGATATTTTTAAGGACTGATTTTTAAGGACTGATTTATTAGAAGTAGTATTTTATTATCGGAAATAATTGAAGGAGGCCATATGGACCTGAAAAAAATAGGGTTTCAGCTACCCGACGAGATTAGATTTGATGAAGAGACATTAACAGATTCGTACGGAAAACTTATAGCTGAGCCTTTAGAGCGCGGATTTGGGACTACTCTGGGAAATGCCCTGAGGAGGGTTCTTCTGTCTTCTGTTGAAGGTGCAGCAGTAACCGCTGTTAAGATTCCAGGTGCACTACATGAGTTTTCGACTATAAAAGGGGTTAAAGAAGACGTAATTGATATTATTCTCAATATTAAGAAGTTGAGATTCAAATTATATACTAATGGCATACGGATAGCCAAAATTAATGTTAAGGGACCTAAAACAGTTACTGGTGCAGATATTCAGAAGGATGCTTTTTTTGACATATTGAACCCAGAACAAATCATAGCAAATTTAGATAAGGATGCTTTTTTTGAAGCAGAGCTTTACATTAAAAAAGGAAAAGGATATGTTCCTGCTGAATTAAATAAAGAGGAAGACCTGCCAATGGGGGTGATTCCTGTTGATTCTGTTTTTACACCTGTAAAAAAAGTAAATTTTACTGTTGAGAAAGCAAGGGTTGGTAGGGAGACTGATTTCGACAGGCTTGTAATGGAAATATGGACAGACGGCAGTATAACACCTGAAAAAACAATTTCAAAAGCAGCTTCTATCATCATAGAACATTTGAATCTTTTTGTGTTGAATGAAGAGGAGATTCAAGAAGAGGTGGCATCTACTGAACCAATTTCTTTTGTAACTCCATCGAACGAAGATCCAGTATTTAACTCCAATCTCCTAAAGAGTGTTGAAGAGTTGGAGCTTTCTGTTAGATCGTATAACTGTCTTAAAAATGCAAATATTAAAACAATTGCTGATCTTGTTCAAAAGACTGAGCAAGAGATGCTCAGGACAAAGAACTTTGGGCGAAAATCCCTGAATGAGATTAAGGATATTTTACATGGGATGGGACTCCGTCTCGGAATGCGGGTTGATTTAGAAGCGTTACAGAAGAAGATGAATATTCAAAATAGTGGAGGTATTGTCCAAAATGCGACATAAAGTTGACGGGAGGTTGTTCGGCAGAACCGCAAATCAGAGAAAAGCCTTATTAAGAGGGCTTGTTAATTCTCTTTTAAGGGATGAGAGAATTGAGACTACCATTGCAAAAGCAAAGGAAGTAAGGAGAATTGCAGAAAAAATGGTTACCCTTGGTATAAGGGGGGACCTTCACGCAAAGCGACTTGCATTTTCTTATCTTTCCAACAGGGATTCTGTTTCAAAACTATTTACCGAAATTGCTCCAAGATTTTCTGGAAGAAATGGTGGGTACCTGAGAATGATTCAGACAAGAAACAGGGTAAATGATTCTGCGCCAATGGCTGTTCTGGAATTTATTGATTATGAGGAATTGAAAAAAACAAAAGACACAAAAAAGAAGTCAGAGAAAAAAGAGTCTGAAAAAACGAAATAACCATTTTAGAAACAAATTATGAAATGAGAAGCTTGAAGAAAATTTTCGTAGCTTCTCATTTTTATTTATAAGTATTATGAAAGTCCTTGTTACCGGAGGAGCAGGCTATATCGGTAGCCACATAGTCAGAACCCTTGGCGAAAAGGGATATGATGTCACAGTCTTAGATAACCTATCTTATGGTAATGAGTGGGCGGTACTTAATGGTAAACTTATAAGAGGTGATCTCGCGGATAAAGAATTCCTTAAAAATATATTCGAAAAAGAGGGGTTTAATGCTGTCATACATATGGCGGCTTTTATATTGGTGGATGAGTCTATTAGAGAACCTCTAAAATATTACAGAAATAATTTTGTTAATTGCCTTAATCTAATTGAAACGTGTATTAAATATCGTGTATCAAAATTTATTTTTTCTTCAACCGCAGCAGTATATGGAATTCCTGAGAGCGTTCCTGTCAGAGAAGATGCTCCTTTGAAACCAATTAACCCTTATGGGGCATCAAAAACTATGGTTGAACAGGTACTGAAAGATGTGTCCTTATGTAGTGACCTGAGATATATCTCATTGAGATATTTCAATGTCGCAGGTGCAGATCCACTTGTTCGTATCGGACAGGCACGGAAAGATGCAACGCATCTTATTACTGTTTCCCTGAGGACTGCACTTGGTAAAAAAAGCCATCTTGATATATACGGAACGGATTATCCTACTCCTGATGGAACCTGTATAAGGGATTACATTCATGTAGATGACCTCTCAGATGCCCACGTACTTGCGCTTGAATATCTTGCTGATGGCGGCGATAGCAATATATACAACTGTGGATACGGTCATGGATACTCAGTAAAAGAGGTTGTTGAACAAGTCAAGAAAGTTACAGGAATTGATTTTCAGGTGAAATACATAGACAGAAGACCAGGGGACCCTCCATCCCTGATCGCAGATTCATCAAAATTGAAAAAAGAGCTTGGCTGGACTCCTAAATATGATAACCTTGAATATATAATTAAGACAGCATGGGAATGGGAGAAAAAAATAAATTCTAAAATCTAAGGTATTTAGACCTCAAAGGCATCCACAATATGTTCTATCTCTTTTTTATTGTTATCACCATACATAATACTCAGTATATCAAATCTTACGGGAGGATCATCGCCCAGTTTTTTCAGATAAAGCAGAGCTAGATTTCTCATTTTTTCTTTTTTTCTTCTGGTTACAGACTCAAAAGGATAACCGAAGGAGTCATTTGCACGTGTTTTAACTTCAACAAAAACTATCGTTTCACCTTCTTTTGCAATAATATCAACTTCACCAATATACGTTTTATAGTTTCTTGCAAGGATGCTGTATCCTTTTTTTTTCAAGAAATTAACAGCGAAATCTTCACCTTTATTGCCAAGAGCTTTCATTGCCCTCAAGTCGCCTAAGCAGTTTTGGTATTCCTTCAATATGACAAATCTCTTTTTGACATAGCAGTTTTAATATTTCTCTGAATGGAGCGAATTCCTCCCATAGGCCCTTTAGATTATCCGAAATTATTTTATTTAAATTTTCTCCTTTCTTGTCCCAGTCAAGAAGAAGAATAACCCTCTCAAACCTTTCTGAAATATCTGAACAAAATTCATATAGTTTTTTCCCATTATGGAGTGTAATTATCTGCCCTACTAATCCTAAAGCCCTTAAGGCTGAAGCGTCTTTTCTCCCTTCAACAATAACTGGCGTTGTTTTATTAACCTCATGAAGATTTTCAATTATTTCTCGTAATCTTTCAGCTCTTTCCAGGTCATTTGCTGAAGGTATATTTCTGTCAGTTTTATTCATTTCAGTATAAGATTTTTCCTAAATTTTATTTATGATAAAGTATACTGGATATTATTTGCAAATTATCATTATATTGAGTTGACTTTAACTAAATTTTCAGATATGTTTAAAACATGGCTATAAAAATAGGTCAATTACTCTTGCAGGCAAATGTTGTAACAGAAGAACAGATTAAGGAAGCAATTACTTTACAAAAAAAGGAAGGCGGAAGACTTGGAACAAATCTTATCAAATTAGGTTATATTACCGAAGAAAAACTTGTTAATTTTCTGAGCAAGCAGTTTAATGTGCCAGCAATAAATCTAATTGATTATAAAATAGATCCATCTGTTTTAAAACTTATTCCACTCGAGATTGCAAGAAAATACCTTATTATACCTGTTGCCCGTGTCGGTGCCACATTAACAATTGCAATGATGGACCCAACAAATGTATTTGCTATAGATGATGTAAAGTTTATGACTGGTTATAATGTTGATGTTGTAGTGGCAGGAGAATCAGCAATTTTAAATGCAATTGCAACCTATTATAAGAAAACAGATGATGCACTTATAGCTTCAAAGAAGTTGTCAGCTAAAGCATTACAGGCGAAAGATTATACTCTTTCTGAAGAGGAATTAAAGGAAGAAGAAATGACGACTTCAATAGATGAAAGTCTTGTTGTTGATGTTGATGAATTTGATAAAGTTGTGGGAGAGGCTCTTGATGATATAGAGGTTGTCGAAGAAAAGGAAGAAGAAGCTGTAAAAGAAGTAGAACGGCCGATTGTAAAACTTGTTAATGGTATACTTATAAATGCGATAAAGGAAAGGGCAAGTGATATACATATAGAGCCATATGAAACTTCCATGCGGGTAAGACAAAGGGTTGATGGCGTTATGTATACTGTTATGAACCTACCTGTAAAGATAAAGAATGCTGTTACATCAAGGTTAAAAATAATGGCAAATCTCGATATTGCTGAACGAAGGCTCCCGCAGGATGGAAGAATTAAGCTAAAGCTTGGGAAAAAAAGAGAAATAGATTTTCGTGTATCTACTGTTCCATGCCTTTTTGGAGAAAGAACTGTTTTGAGAATTCTCGACAAAACAAACCTTCAGGTGGATCTAACAAAACTTGGGTTTGAGGAAGATTCCCTGAAAATATTTATGGATGCACTGGATAAACCATATGGCATGATTCTTGTGACTGGGCCAACAGGAAGTGGTAAGACGACGACTCTATATTCTGCATTAAATTATCTTAATAAAATAGGAGTAAATATTTCCACAGCTGAGGATCCTGTTGAATATAACTTCCTTGGAATAAATCAGGTGCATGTTAAAGAAGATATAGGGCTAACATTTGCAGCAGCACTCAGATCATTTTTAAGACAGGATCCTGATATTATTATGGTTGGAGAGATTCGTGACTTTGAAACAGCCGAGATTGCAGTGAAAGCAGCTTTAACAGGTCATCTCGTCCTGAGTACCCTGCACACGAATGACGCTCCAAGCACTGTGAGCAGATTATTGAATATGGGAATTGAACCATTCCTTGTTTCAGCTTCAGTGATTCTTATTGCTTCCCAGCGATTAGCAAGAAAAATATGTCCTAATTGCAAAGAGGAGGATAAGGTGCCAATTTCTGCTCTAATTCAACTTGGCTTTCCAGAAGATGAAGCAAAAGGTATACAATGTTACAAAGGCAAGGGATGTTCATCATGTAATAATTCTGGATATAAAGGCAGGATAGCTTTATATGAGGTTATGCCACTGTCAGAAGAACTTAAGGAAATGATTCTTGAAGGAGCCTCTGCTGATGAATTGAAAAAAACGGCTATCAGGTTAGGGATGAAGACATTAAGAATGAGTGGCCTGTCAAAAATTAAGAATGGTATTACCACTATAGAAGAGGTTTTGCGTGTTACTTTTGGAGATTAATAAAATTTATATTATTAAGGTATGTTATGGCACCTAAATTAGGTATTTTACTTACAAAATCTAATCTCATCACAGAAGAACAACTTAAGGAAGCGATTGCTTTACAAAAAAAAGAGGGCGGTAAATTGGGAGCAAACCTTATAAAATTGGGTTATATTACTGAGGAAAAATTAGTTAATTTTCTCAGCAAACAATGGGGTATTCCTTCAATAAACCTCGATGATTACAAGATTGAACCATCTGTTTTAAAACTTGTTCCATACGAAATTGCAAGGAAATATCTTATTATCCCAGTTGCACGTTTAGGAGCGACTTTGACAATTGCAATGGCAGACCCATCAAATGTATTTGTTATAGATGATATAAAATTTATGACTGGTTATAATGTTGAGGTTGTAGTGGCAGGTGAATCAGCGATTCTTAATGCAATTACAACGTATTACAAGAGTGCCGGAAGTGCTTTAATGTCATCAAAAGATGGTCCGGCAAAAACATTACAGGCAAAAGACTTTACAATTTCTGAGGATGAATTAAAAGATGAAGTTGTTACTTCAGTCGATGATGAAATTATGGTGGATGTTAGAGAGTTTGATAAAGTTGTGGGAGATGCACTTGACAGCGTTGAGGCATTTATTCCAACAGACGAAGGAATTATAAGAGAAGTAGATGAGCCAGTCGTAAAACTTGTAAATGGTATCCTTATAAATGCTATAAAGGGAGGGGCCAGTGATATACATATAGAGCCGTATGAAAATACATTACGGGTGCGATATCGGGTTGATGGAGTTCTGTTTAATGCAATGAACCTTCCTTTGAAAATAAAGAATCCAATTACTTCAAGAATTAAAATAATGTCAAAACTGGATATTGCTGAAAGAAGACTTCCTCAAGATGGTAGAATTAAGTTAAGACTTGGAAAGAAAAAAGAAGTGGATTTTCGAGTCTCTGTCCTACCCTGTCTCTTTGGTGAAAAGACAGTTCTAAGGATTCTGGATAAATCTAATCTTCAAGTTGATCTCACAAAACTGGGATTTGAAGAAGATTCTTTGAAGAAATTTATGGATTCTTTAAATAAGCCATACGGAATGATACTTGTTACAGGGCCAACAGGAAGTGGTAAGACAACAACACTATATTCGGCACTTAATTATCTTAATAAACCAGGGATTAATATTATGACGGCTGAAGACCCTGTTGAATATAATTTTCTGGGTATGAATCAGGTTCAGATTAAGGAGGAAATAGGACTTACTTTTGCATCGGCACTCAGGGCTTTTTTAAGGCAGAGTCCTGATATTATATTAGTGGGTGAGATTCGTGATTTTGAAACAGCCGAGATTGCAGTGAAAGCAGCCCTCACAGGTCATCTTGTCCTAAGCACTTTGCATACGAATGATGCACCGAGCAGTATAAGCAGATTATTGAATATGGGAATTGAACCATTCCTTGTTTCAGCATCGGTTATTCTTATTGCTGCTCAAAGGCTGGCAAGAAAAGTATGTCAGGAGTGTAAAGAAGAGGAAAAGATTCCTGCGTCTGCCCTTACTCAGCTTGGTTTTTCAGAAGAAGAAGCAAAAACAGTAAAATGCTATAAAGGAAGAGGATGTTCTGTTTGCAGCAATTCAGGATATAAAGGTAGGATAGCATTATATGAGATTATGCCGGTTAGTAATGAAATTAGGGAGATGGTTCTTGAAGGAGCATCTGCGGATGAATTAAAGAAAACAGCGATCAGATTAGGAATGAAGACGTTAAGAATGAGTGGACTCACAAAAGTAAAAGAAGGGGTAACTTCAATAGAAGAAGTATTAAGAGTTACATTTGGAGACTAAATATTTCAGATGTTTAATAAAAATTTGAAATTGTTGAAATTAAAATTTAATATATAATGGAGTAAATTATGGCTACTTTATATGATTTATTAAAGATGATGATTGAAAAGAATGCTTCTGACTTGCATATCACCACCGGAAGTCCGCCAAGATTGAGAATAGATGGAAGACTAATCAATATTGACCATCCGCAGCTTAGTCCTGCTGATACAAAAAGTTTGTGTTATAGTATACTCACAGATGCTCAGAAGCACAGATTTGAAGAAAGCAATGAACTCGACCTTTCCTTCGGTGTTAAAGGTTTAAGTAGATTTAGAGCTAATATATTTATGCAGAGAGGTGCTGTAGCTGGAGCTTTCAGAACCATACCTTTCGAAATAAGGGGTTTTAAGGAACTTGGCCTGCCAGAAATTGTGAATGAGCTTGTAAAAAAACCGCGAGGACTGATACTTGTGACAGGGCCAACAGGAAGCGGGAAGTCTACAACCCTGGCAGCTATGGTGGATAGAATAAACTCAGAGAGGAGTGACCATATAATAACTATAGAAGACCCTATAGAATATTTACACCCTCATAAAAAATGTCTGATTAATCAGCGGGAAGTTAATGCCGATACCGTGTCATTTAAAGCTGCATTGCGATATGTCCTTAGACAGGATCCTGATGTGGTTCTAATAGGTGAAATGCGAGATCTTGAAACAATTGAAGCCGCTCTTACTGTTTCAGAAACAGGTCATCTTACTCTTGCCACATTGCATACTAATTCTGCTGTTCAAACTATAAACCGTATCATTGACGTTTTTCCTCCTCATCAGCAAGAACAGATACGGGTGCAATTATCTTTTGTTCTTGAAGGTATTTTTGCACAGCAACTAATACCCAAAAAGAGTGGAGTTGGTAGAGTCCTTGCTGTTGAACTGCTTGTCCCTAATCCTGCTATTAGAAATTTGATAAGAGAAGACAAGATACATCAAATATATTCTATGATGCAAACAGGACAGGCAAAATTTGGTATGCAGACGATGAATCAATCTTTATACGATTTATATATAAAAGGGTATTTAACGTATGAAGATGCTATAGGGAGATCACCTGTACCCGATGAATTAATTGCAATGATTCAGAAGGGTACTGTAACAACCTCTAGCAAAGGGAGGGCATAAAAGTGGCAACAGTATTTCAATGGTCAGGAAAAACACCAAAAGGGATTATCGAGTCTGGAGAAATGACTGCAGCCTCTAAGGAAGAGGTAATTGCACAACTCAGAAAAAGGAATATTACTGCTACACTTGTTACGGAGAAAACAAAGAAGGTTAGAAAAATTGGGTTTCGTGGTGGAGTAAAAGATAAAGATATTGTAGTATTCACAAGACAGTTTGCTACAATGATTGATGCTGGACTCCCCCTCGTGCAGGCACTTGATATTCTCTCTAATCAGGTAGAAAACAGGACTTTAGCAAACTCATTGCAACAGATTAAATTAGACGTCGAATCAGGTTCAACATATGCAGATGCTCTTAAAAAACATCCCCGAATATTCAGTGAACTATATGTGAATATGGTAGCAGCAGGTGAAGCTGGCGGTATACTTGATACAATACTTAACAGGCTTGCAGCGTATATTGAAAAGGCAATGAAATTGAAAAAGAAAGTAAAGGGAGCGATGGTCTATCCTGCTGTTGTAACAACAGTTGCCGTTGGAGTAATTGCTATCATAATGATCTTTGTAGTTCCAACATTTTCAAAGATGTTTGCTCAACTTGGTGGTACTTTGCCATTACCGACGAGAATAATCGTTGGTATCAGCAGTTTTATTGCGGGTATTGGTGGACTGATGACACTTGGAGCAATTATAGCCTTGATTGTTTTTATCATCCAAGTTCGAAGGACTGAGAAAGGCAAATATATAATCGACAGAATATTACTAAAATTACCCATATTTGGCGTTCTTCTTAATAAGGTTGCAGTTGCAAAATTTACAAGGACGCTGGGTACACTTGTAAGCAGTGGTGTTCCCATATTAGATGGACTTGAGATCACTGCCAAGACTTCTGGGAATAAGGTTATTGAATATGCAATTCTTGATGTAAGAAAAGGGGTGGTGGGCGGAAAAACCCTTGCTGAACCTATTACAAAGGCAAAAGTATTCCCGCCTATGGTCACTCACATGATTGCAGTTGGTGAATCAACAGGTGCTCTTGATGCGATGCTTGCAAAGATTGCAGATTTTTATGATGATGAGGTTGATGCTGCTGTTTCAAACCTTACAGCAATGATGGAACCACTCCTGATGATATTTCTTGGTGGCACCGTTGGATTTATTGTTGTGTCAATGTATCTACCGATATTCAAGCTTATTACCCTTATAAAATAATATGTGAATGACCTTAGAAGATGTTGAGTCATTAAGAAAGAGGATTAAGGCCCTAATATTCTTTAGGGCTATCTTTATTAGTTTACTCCTTGGGTCCTCATTTTTTTTAAGTGGTCTACACGGATTTACATCTGTTTTTATACTCAGCCGTCTCATAATTTCAGTCTATATCCTTACTATTATTTATTCAGTATTACTTTTCAGGATTAGAAATCTCGTAGTCTTCGCTTATATACAATTGATACTTGACGTGATATTCACGATGGCTCTCATTGTTATTACTGGAGGAATCGAAAGCTGGTTTTCCTTTGCCCTAATTCTGGTTGTTATATCTTCAAGTATAGTGTTAAATAAAAGGGCTGGTTATTTCATAGCAACCCTAAGCAGTTTATTATATATCACACTTGCAATAAATGAGGTTTATAATTTTCTGCCAAGTCTAACCTTTAATACAGGAGAAGAAAAAAATTATCTTTATAAAGTCTTTGTTCACATTATTTCTTTTTATCTCACTGCTTATTTAAGCGGATATCTTTCATCTCGACTCGAGAAGACAGTAAAAAAATTAGAGGAGAAAGATTTTGATTTTCGAGACCTTGAGTTTTTTAATAAAGAAGTTATTGATAATATGCATAGTGGTCTTATCACAACTGATATATGGGGTAAGGTTTTAATATTCAACAGAGCGGCTGAAAAGATAACTGCAGTGAAAAAAGAAGCAATCATTGGTCAAAAAATAGATTCCATTTTGCCTTTTTTTGCTTTCCCTTTCTCCGAGGGTAGAAAAGAATATTCAATAATGATTGAAGGAACCCAAAAAATTATAGGGCTTGGTGTTTCGACGCTTAAAGCTATTGATGATAAAATAAAAGGCTATATTATCATATTTCAAGACCTTACAGAAAAAAAACAGCTTGAAGCAGAGATGAAGCAGAAGGAGAAATGGGCAGCTATCGGTGAGCTTTCATCCAGTATTGCCCATGAGATACGGAACCCGCTTGCATCGCTGAAGAGTTCTATAGAGATTCTTCGAGAAGATTTAGTTCCAAAGGATCATAAGGAAAGACTCATGGAGATTGCTCTTAAAGAGATGGGACGTCTGAACCGAATTATATCAGATTTTTTAACATATTCAAGACCTTCTAAGCTTGAGATGAAAAGCATCGATATACATGAAATCTTGGATGAGACTGTCGAATTTCTTAAAAATGTGGAGCACAACAAAGATAATATAAAAATTGTAAAGCTTTATTCTGGTGCGCTTCAAGTTAATGTTGATCCTGAGAAAATAAAACAGGTATTCTGGAATCTTGGTTTAAATGCTTTAGATGCAATGCCTATGGGAGGGAAACTTGTTATTTCAACGGAACATTCAAATGGTTTTATACACATACATTTTAAAGATTCAGGGATTGGGATACAAGAAAAAGATATTGAAAAAATATTTTATCCATTTTTTACAACAAAAGAGCACGGGACAGGTCTTGGTCTTGCAATTGCTTATAGAATTATTGACGAACATAAAGGCAAAATAAAGGTTGAAAGCAGTGTTGGTCTTGGAACAGATTTTGAGATTATTCTAACGGATGTAGATGAAAAAGCTTAAAGGTAAAATACTTATTATAGAAGATGAAAAAAGCATGCGGGAAGTATTGAAGATACTCCTTGAAGGGGAGGGATATGAGGTGGTTACCGCATCAGATGGACTCGAAGGGATTTCATATGTTGAGAAAGATATCTTTGATCTTGTTATTACTGATATGAAAATGCCGAAGTTAGATGGATTTGAAGTTTTAAAAACGATTAAAGGAATATCTCCCAATACAATTGTAATTATGATAACAGCTTTTGGTACTAATGAAAAGGCTATTGAAGCAATGAAAATGGGCGCTTACGATTATGTTAATAAACCATTCAATATAGATGAGATTAGATTAATTGTCAAGAATGCAATAGAAAAGAAGATGTTGAGTGAGCAAATTTTGGTTTTGAGAGAAAAGGTAGAAACTACCTGCTCTCTCGACAATATTATCAGCAGGAGCCCGAGGATGCAAGAACTTTTCAGACTGATTCCAAGAATAGCGCAAAGTAATTCTAATGTTTTAATAACTGGTGAGAGTGGTTCTGGAAAGGAGTTATTTGCATCTGCAATCCACAATTTGAGTGCTAGAAAAGATAAAAATTTTGTAACTATAAACTGCACAGCATTTCCTGAAGGACTTCTTGAATCGGAACTTTTTGGGCACATGAAAGGTGCCTTTACAGGAGCTATGTATAATAAACAGGGACTGTTTGAAATCGCAGACGGTGGCAGTCTTTTTTTGGATGAGATTGGCGAAATGCCGGTTAATCTTCAGGTTAAGTTACTAAGGGTTCTTGAAAATGCTACTTTTAGACGCGTTGGTGGAACAGCAGATATAAAAGTAGATGTAAGGATTATTTCTGCAACAAATAAGGATTTAAGAGAAGAAATTAAAAACGGGAGATTCAGGGAAGATTTATATTACAGACTGAATGTTGTTCCAATAGATATTCCGCCTTTACGTGAGAGAAAGGAAGACATACCATTGCTTGTAAACCACTTTTTTAAAAAATCATCTGGGATCCCGAGAAAAATAATGCCTGATACTATGAAATTATTGATGGATTACACATGGAAAGGGAATGTGAGAGAACTTGAGAATGTTGTTGAAAGGATAGCTGTGCTTACCGATAAATATGAGATAACCCCTTCTGACCTTCCTCTGGAAATAACAAGAGGACCTGTATATTCTGAATTGATTAATATAATCCCTGAGCTTTCAGATGAAGGTATTGATTTTGAAAAATTTATTGAAGGTATTGAAAAGAAATATCTTCTTAAAGCGCTCGAAAAAGCGAACGGTGTTAAGACAGAGGCTGCAAAACTCCTTCATCTCTCCTTCAGATCATTCCGCCATCGTTTACAAAAATATGGGATTAAATAGCAAGAAGGAGTAAATTCAGATGTTTCATAGAATTACTCTGTGGTTGTGCGTGTAAATATTAAACCGATTGTCCCTCATGAAACCAATAAGAGTGATCCGAGATTCTTCAGCAATTTTAATAGCAAGATCCGTAGGAGCTGCTCTGCTCGCAAGTATTGAAATATTAAGGTGGCTGCATTTTAATACAATTTCTGAAGATAATCTGCAACTTACAAGCATAATTTTCTCAAAAAAAGGAATATCTTGAAGAAGAATGCTTCCAATTACTTTATCAACAGCATTATGTCTGCCAATATCTTCAGCAAATGCGAGAATTTTTTCTGTATCTGCGAGTGCTGCACTATGAAAACATCCGGTTAATCTGAAAAGTTCTGATTTCTGCTGAAATTTATCAAATAAACCTTTAATGACTTTAAAGGATACAGAGAGACGATCTGTGATTGGTTTCGAAATTCTATCTTTTGTAAAGGTAAAACCGCCAAGATGTCTCGAGACATTGAGATTTTTCATCGGAATATTTTTAGCAGCTATATCAACATTGATTTCATCTCCATATGATATGTTTAATATATCTGGAGAGATTTCCCCATCAGATATCCCCCCAGTAAACAAAAGGCCTGTGATTAATTCTTTTATTTGCGACGGTGTGCAAAAAAGACTTATGATGCACTTCTCATTCAACGTAATATTCAGTTTCTTTTCAACAGCTATGTAATCTTCTTTTCTCTCGGAAGACTCTCCGGCCTTTAAGATAATCTTCCTTTTTATATAAGGTATATAATGGTCCATTTCAATTCAATTTTATCAGAGTGATGTTTTATATGTCGAGTATGCAATGATTTTATGTTATTCTTAAATATATGCTCAGGAAATTTTTACTCTTTTTTCTGACTATACTATTTTTTCAACTATGTTTTCAGATAAAAACATATGCTGATGGTATAAAAGTATTTAGAACAGCAGATAAAAAAAATATTAGCTATCAACAGATGCTCTCAGACTTAAAAAAAGTAAACATTGTTTTTGTGGGTGAAAATCACGATCAGGAAATCCATCACCGAATGCAACTTGATATTATAAAGACATTTAAAGATATGAAATTGCCAGTAGCTATAGGCCTTGAAATGTTTATTGCTGAAAATCAGGATATTCTCAATCGTTGGGTATCAGGTGATCTATCTACGGATGATTTTATCAAAGCATATTACGAAAATTGGAATTTTCCATGGTATTTATATAGAGATATTTTTCTTTATTTAAAAAAATATGAAATTCCAACTATTGGTTTAAATATCTCTCCAGAAATTACAAGAAAAATAGCAAGATCAGGATTTTCATCCTTATCAAAAGACGAACTTTCTAAACTCCCTCCTGAAACAGGATGTGCTGTAGATGAGCAATATATGAAATTTATCAGGAGGGCTTATGCTATGCATGGACATAATAACAAAAATTTTATATTTTTCTGTGAAGCACAACTCATATGGGATCGAGTAATGGCTAAGAATGTTTTTGAGTTCTTTATGAAAAATTCTGATAAAAAGGTTATTGTTCTGACGGGAAACGGACATGCATGGAAAAGAGGAATTCCTGAACAAATAGCGAATCTCTCAAAAAAAATTAGTTATAGAGTATTATTGCCTTATATCCCTGGATACATTGATCCTCAAAATATTACACACGGGGATGCCGATTATATTTTATTTTATTGATATGTTATTATTTTCAATCGGGGCGTAGCGCAGCCTGGTAGCGCACACGGTTCGGGACCGTGGTGTCGAAGGTTCAAATCCTTTCGCCCCGACCAGAAAACTGTCTTAGAATGGTTTTGATTATAAACAATTTCAGCTTTCGGATTAATAGTCCAATTGTGATTTTTTAAATAGTGCATAAATGATATTTCCGTAATATAGTAAAATATAAGTATATATTTCTTGACAAATAGTAATAATTACTATATAGTTTAAATTATGAATAATGGAGTTAAGGCAAAAGCAATGATGGTTGAATTTTTTAATAGATCCAGAGAAAATGGGCTGAAAATAACCCCTCAGCGCACTGCTATTTATCAGGAATTTCTTAAGGCAAAGAATCATCCTTCCGCAGATACAATATATAAGAGGATAAGAAAAAAGATACCAAATATATCATTTGACACGGTGAACAGGACACTTTTAACATTTTCCAGAATTGGTATCGCAAATATTGTTGAGGGGTATGGACAATCCAAGAGATATGATCCTGATATTGAGACCCATCATCATTTCAGGTGTATAAAGTGTAATATTATTATAGATTTCCATAATAAAGAATATGACAATCTGACGATTCCAAAAGACATTAAAAAGCAATTTAAGGTAGTGAACAAGAAAGTAGTTCTTGAAGGTCTCTGCCCTAAATGCTTAAGAAGGTAATATATCTTTTATTTTAGACAGGAATTATTACTATATAAGATAAATTATCAAATTGCGACAATTGAAACACGATTTGCTGAATCTCTAACTATGAGGAAGTTCAGAAATTTGCACAGGGTGAGTGCAATCTTAAACATATTTTTGTTTATAGATTGCACTGTTTTATTGATTCTTAATAACACTTTAAAAAAATAATATGAAAGGAGGTTTTTATGCCGCAAGAATTTAAACCCGGTTGTGCACGACCAACCGGAGGCGTTGTTGGAGAAAAGGAAAAAGAAAAAATACCGGAAAATGAACAGCCTATGAAAAAGGAGGAAAAGACCATGATTCTTATCGGGCGAAAAGCACCGGATTTCACTGCTCCAGCTTATCATCAGGGGAAATTCGTCAATTTACAACTATCAGAATATTTTGGGAAATGGATTTTACTTTGTTTCTATCCGGGTGATTTTACCTTTGTGTGAGCAACAGAACTTTCAGCAGTTGCTGAAAAATACCCTGAGTTTAAAAAACTTGGTGTCGAGATATTCTCTATGAGTATCGACAGTGTATTTGTTCACAAGATGTGGAATGACCACGAACTTTCAAAAATGGTAAAAGGCGGAATACCCTTCCCTATGCTATCTGACACCGGAGGAAAAGTTGGGAGTGTTTACGGTGTATATGATGATAATGCAGGTGTTGAAACAAGGGGAAGATTTATAATTGACCCTGATGGAATAATTCAGGGATACGAGATACTGACTCCACCTGTTGGTAGGAATGTGAGTGAATCTATCAGGCAGATACAGGCGTTCCAACATGTACGGAAAAGTAAAGGGACAGAAGCAATGCCATCAGGATGGAAACCCGGCAAGATAACTTTAAAACCAGGACCAGACCTTGTCGGAAATGTATGGAAGGTTTGGAAGACAAAGATGGCTTTTGACTAAACGCATTAAATAGAGTTCATTAGAAAATATTTTGGTAATGTCAAAAGTTTCATGGGAAAAAGTACGGGATATGAAAACAAACTGAGAGGGGAGTTACAATATTATCCCCTAACAAGAGATATCTTTACAGTATACCCCTTTGGCGGGGAACAAAGGATCTTTACAGTATCCCCCGCGGGCGGGGAGAGAAGGAGGCAAGCAAAAAATAAACTATGCATTGATAATTAAGGGTTTTAAGTCTTTTTGAGAAAAAACTTTTGACAATACTAACATTTTAAAAAGGGGGATGTCATGAAAAAACTAATTATTATCATATCATTTTCCCTTCTCTTTTCATATGTGGGGTTAATGGATAATTCATTGGCACATGCAGAGTTTTGTGTTAACTGTCATATGGGTGTAACTCCAGGACTTGTGAAAGACTGGGAAGCCAGCAAACATAGCACTAAGGAAGTAACATGTTCAACATGCCATGGGAATAAACATACCGGACCTCAGAATGTCAAGCTCGCAGAACTTCCAGACGAAAATCTTTGTGCTCGGTGTCATAAGAAACAGTTTGATGAATTTTCAAAAGGAAAGCACAATTTTGGATGGACTTCGATGAATGCTTTGCCCATTACACATGTGGAACCAGATGAGCTTATGGAGGGCGGAAGAGGTTGCGGAGGTTGCCATAATATGGGAATCAAAACCGAAGCTCAGAAAAAGGAACAATCAGCAAAAGGTTATCGGTATCAGAATAATTCTTGTGATGAGTGTCATACCAGACATAGTTTTTCAAAAAAGGAGGCTTTAGATCCTAAAGCATGTCAGCAATGTCACATGGGTTATGATCATCCACAATGGGAGATGTGGGAAAGTGCCAAACACGGAACACGCTGGTTTGTGAAAAACTCTGGCAATTTACCAGAAAATGCTCAGGCTCCATCCTGTCAGTACTGTCATCTACCAGGCGGTACCCATGAAAACCGCACAGCGTGGGGATTTCTTGGGGTAAGACTGCCCTTACCGGAAGACCCTCAATGGAAAGCTGATAGAATTACTATTCTAAAAGCCCTCGGTGTCATTAACCCCGAAACTGGCGAGCCCACTGCGCGGCTCGAAGCAGTAAAATCAGTAGATATGGTTAGGCTTACAGAAGAAGCATGGCAGACTGAACGCAACAAAATGATAAAAAGGTGCACTAACTGCCATTCTGCCCAATATGCACGTCAACAACTTGAAATGGGTGATTCTATGATGCAGAAAGCTGATCGCTTACTTGCTGAAGCAATAGAGATAGTTGCAGGTCTTTATAAAGATGGAATTATAAAAAAGCCTGATAACTATACCTTTGCATATCCAGATTTTCTGTATTTCATGCATACAGGCGGAGGTGATACCAATAAACTTTCATACATAGATCAGGTTTTATTTCAGATGTACATGAAGCACCGAATGAGAACATACCAGGCTTTCTTCCATGTCAATCCGGATTATGCCTACTGGTATGGTTGGGCAATGATGGTAAAAGACCTCGGGAATATTAAGGAACTTGCTCAAACCATGAGAGCAACACACCATAAATAAAGCATATTAATAGTGCACTATAGGAGGGGCGGAGAATATTCTTCGTCCTTCCTATTCTTTAAAATTCAACTATCGAAGCTTCTAAATCTTTCAAGAATTTTTCTAAATCTAAATCATATTTTTCAGTAATAACTTTTATAGGGTCAAAAAGATGACTGCACAGAATGCATTTTCCTGTTTGTGCTTCGTATTTTTTAAAAATCACTTCAGTCTTTCTGTTATTTTGTAATATTTCTAAAACAGTCATTTCAGGCGAGAAATTTGTTGTTTTATTCTGAGAATTTTTTACCAAACCTGAATCATTCCAGCAGGTTTTGTTAATACTTCCCCTATTATATTGGCTGCAGGTGTGCCTTTTTCCTTTAATTTATGAACGAGCAGGTCTGCTTTTTCTAAAGGAATAGATATTAATAATCCTCCTGATGTTTGTGCATCAGATAGTAGGTCTAAGAGGATTGGGTCAATTGAAGGTTTAATTTCCAGATGTTTAGAACAGTATTTCTGGTTAGAAAAACTGCCTGCAGGAACCATGCCCATAGTTGCAAATGTTTGAGCTTCTGGAATTATAGGCACCTTATCAGCGTATATTCTAAAACATACCTTACTTGCTACAGACATTTCGAGGGCATGCCCCAAAAGCCCGAAGCCAGTGATATCTGTGCATGCATTAACCCCGATCTCCACCATAACTTCAGAAGCATCCTTATTCAAGGTAGCCATTAGCTCGGTAATTACAGAAGTTGTAGTATTTTCAAGCATTTTACCTTTTAACGCGGTTGCAAGAACTCCTGTCCCCAATGGCTTTGTTAGAACAAGAAGATCTCCGGCTTTAGCTCCTGCATTGGTCAGAAATTTTTCCGGGTGAACAACTCCAGTTACAGAAAGTCCATATTTTAATTCCGGATCTTCTACACTGTGTCCACCTACCAGAATTGCACCGGCTTTATGGATGACCTCAAGACCACCTTCGAGAATAGAACGAAGGATTGATTTGTCCATTTCCTTTATGGGAAAACATACGATATTCATAGCAGTCAGTGGTTTGCCTCCCATTGCATAGACATCACTTAACGAATTGGCAGCAGCGATCCTTCCGAAATCATAAGGGTTATTTACAATAGGAGTAAAAAAATCCAGTGTCTGTATCAACGCAATTTCATCAGTAAGACGATATATTCCCGCATCATCACTTGTATCCATTCCTACTAAAAGATTTGGATCTTTTTCGGAAGGCAGACCGTCCAGAATATCTATTAAGTCTCCCGGACTTATTTTTGAAGCTCAACCCGCAGCACGTGCTTGTTCTGCAAGCTTAGGCAGTTCTACAACTTTTTTTGGCATTCCTATTGATATTCCTTGTTTTTAAAATTTAATCTAAACACTTTTTAGTATATCAAAACTATCTGTTGAATTTAAAACAGTCTCAAGAGCACGTGGGATGTGCTCGATAATTTCTGAAACCTGAGTGGCAGGAGTTGGCATAGAGTGATATCCTGCAAGTCTGTTTGTCCGTGCAGCAATGACAGATGCATTACCTATTTCTAATCCAGACTCTATGAGGGCAGAGACAATCCCTGTAATGACATCACCCGTACCACCTATAGGTTCCAGAGCTGGTTCATCGGGGCTGTTCACGACCGCGATGATCCCTTCCTTATCGGTAATATAATCCTGTTTGCCTTTTACGAGCAGATAACGTGCGGCATTTTCGTGTAAATATGCGCGTTTAATTAAATCAGGAACAAAATTTTCCTCGTGCAGAATAAAACCTCTTGTATAAAATGGATGTGGTGCTTCTTCATCTGCCAAAAAAGCAAGTTCTCCTACATCAGGTGTGAATAGATCAAACAAAGGTGCATTGCCGCTCATTTTTACCATGTACATAAATCCTGCATCAGCAATTAAAACAGGACGAAATGCCATTTCTTCAATCGCAAAGATCACTTTATTACACCAGTCAACGTCAGGTTGTAAATAATGGAATGTAATTGTCGTAAAATTTGCTGATCCAATATGCTCTGTCAGAAACTTATAAAGGCGTCGGCTGCCGTCTCCTAAACCAACATCTCCTGCAAGATAAGCAGAGAGACCTGGCTTGCCCATGAAGTCAAGTGTTTTGATTGCTGCTGCAATCAGGGCTGGTGTTCCTCTGTTAATGGCAAAGGAATGATTTTGAATATGCAGCTTGTTATTTTGTATTAAGATTGCACCTGAAACAAGGGGGAAATTATTTTGAGGGATTGTTCCAACTACAGCAAGCATTTTTTCTTTATCTCTTCATATGCCAATTGCAAAGCATAGCCACAAAGCGTATGACCTATAGATTTTGGAGAAGGTGATTGAGCAAGGTGTTTGCCGACCATTTCACTTGCCAGATAGGGAACATCAGGGCATCCACCTCCTGAAATATTCACAATTGTCAGATTATTTTTATCAACAGTAATTTTCATATTTGCTGCCCTCACCATAAGATATTGTCCGAAGTCTTTTATATGGAACAAATCTATAGGTTTGAGTAAAGCATTACTTACAGGTACCACATTAAGAGGTTTTAATTTATAATCCTCAAGCCTTCTTAAGATATTTAGTTCCTCAATCAAGGGGAATTCAATTACAAGATCACATCCAGTTCGTATTTCAGGAGGAGGTCCCATAACTCTTATCTCCCAGCCATCTGTTTTGAGAATATTTTCTGCTCTTATAACTTCGCTTGTATTTTCAAATACGAGTATACCTCTATCCTGCTTGTTTGATTCAGACTCAATTTTAACTTTTTTCTTAAACATCTTGAATAAAGGCATATTAATCCTTTCGTATTGTAAGCCGGTATCCTTCCCCTTCCGGTTTTATCTCAACAACTTCCCAACCCTGTGTTTTTGCTGCACGACTTACATTTTCCTTTGATGTATCAGTATCTACCATGACAACTATTTCACCTTTTTTAACATTCTTGATTTCATCCAGAGTCATTAAAACAGGTTGGGGGCAAGACAACCCTCTTGCATCAACAGTACTGCTCATATCAATCCTCCTTATGATGCTTGTTTTCTCATTGTGATTCCTATAAACAGACAAACTCCCAATCCTATAATTACTGCAATAATGCCGTTAGGCCCAACTCCGTTGGGAGAGCTTGCCAGCCCGAAGTTATGGGCAAAACCAGCTCCGACGATCATCCCTGAAACAAATACCGCAGCATCTCCATCTCCTTCCCCTGCCAGAAAGAGCTGACGACCCGGACAACCTCCAGCAAGGGCAAAAGCGAGACCTGCAAGTGCCATCCCTGCAAAATTCCAGATATGCATAGTATGTGCTACAGGTTGACCGGCGAAACCGGGGTGAAATTGCTTGAGAATCAGATTTGTAGCAAATGCTGCTATGACTAAGCTGAGAACTCCTAAAAAAAGATGTGACTGCCTGAATAAAATTAGATCTCGGAATGCACCCATTGTACAAAAACGGCTTCGTTGTGCCAGAAACCCCACGCCGAGGCCAACTATAAGAGAAATAAAAAGAGGGGCGTGCATTGAGCCCGGACCTTTAAGACTATAGAAAAGAATTTTGCTTCTGCTCTGTCCTTCTACCTGGGGATCAATGAGCATCATTATAAGAAATCCAAGCATAACTAATGGGAAAATCCATCCTACAGATGTGTATGTCTGTTGAGTGCGCCCTAAATTATAACCGCCTTTTAGAAACCTTGTGCCTATCCAGATGCCTGTTACGAGGCCGGATAAACCAAGAATAGCATTCCAGTCGCCGCCAGCGAGGCGTAGCAAGGCTCGCCATGGACAACCGAGAAATACCAGGGCTCCAATCATTGCAAAGATACCTAAAACAAACCGGACAATAGGTGCAGATCCTGCTCTTGGTCTGAATTCTTTAAAAAGATATGCCGCTACCAATGAGCCGAGGACGAAGCCTATTATCTCTGGACGCATATACTGTACAACAGCAGCTCTGTGCAGACCGAGAGCGCCTGCGATATCACGGTCAAAACAGGCAACACAAATTCCCATATTCCCAGGATTGCCAAGTTTTTGTAACAGAGGTGCTAAGATACCGATGAATATCCCAACTCCAATGATTCCCCATTTTGTTGCAAAGAAGTTTTTAAATGATGACATAGACGTCTCCTTTTAACCCGGGATTTTAATTATCAGAATTACTATTACAAATATAGCTTCACATCTTATTAAAGTAAAATATTTATTTCCTATGAAAATCTACAAATCAATAGAAATTATCAATAATTAGATTATTTCAGGCTTTTTATGGCAATTATTAAAAAGCTTGAGAGTTTTTATAGGATAGATTCAGGTAGATAATTATCCCAACATTTATTGAAAATGATTTAAAATATGTTGTCTATTTCTGATCTTATAAAAGTGAAATATCAAAATATTTTCTAAAGAGGTTAAATATGAAACTAAATGAATCAATAATAACAAAATCAATTATTGAACGGTTTTTTAGGAAGTTAATCGATAATGTTATTACAGACGTGGCGATTGTTGGGGGAGGACCTTCAGGTTTAGTTGCTGGGTACTTTCTGACAAAGGCTGGAAAAAAAGTAGTGCTTTATGAACGCAAATTGAGTGTTGGTGGAGGAATGTGGGGTGGTGGCATGCTGTTTAATGAGATAGTGGTTCAAGAAGATGCATTGGGAATTCTTGAGGAATTTGGTATTAAATATCGAAAGTTCAAGAAAAACTATTATACAGCAGATTCTATCGAGGCAATATCTACTCTAATTTCCAGAACTGTGAAGGCAGGCTTGACTATATTCAATTGTATAAGCGCTGAGGACGTAATGATGCGTGCTTCCCGTGTGATAGGCTTAGTATTGAATTGGACACCGGTCCAGATTGCAAGATTTCACGTTGATCCTCTGGCTGTTCGTTCACGATTCATTATAGATGCAACAGGTCATGATGCTGAGGTTGTCAGGTTAGTCCAGAATAAAGTCCCTGGGAACCTTAATACACCAAGTGGTAAGATTGAAGGAGAAAAGTCAATGTGGGCAGATAAAGCAGAAATCTTGACACTTGAAAACACACGAGAAGTTTTTTCTGGTCTGTATGTTGCAGGAATGGCTGCTAATGCAACTTTTGGAGGGCCACGTATGGGTCCGATTTTTGGAGGAATGCTTCTTTCAGGAGAGAAGGTAGCAGGACTAATCTTGAATGCCTTCGAAGATGCATCCAAGAAAAGCTGAAAGGTAAGAATACAGCGAAATTTATAATAAAGAAGAGAATAAAAAATGTTTGACATAACAATCTTTGTAGAAAAATGGTGGTTACTAATATCAGCTCTTCTTGGTATTTTGGCTATGATTATTATCTATGCGTTTTATAGGAGTCGAAAGAATATATCTGTTCATGAAGAGAAAGATTATATAGAAAAACTGAAAAGGGATACTAAAGCAATATATGAACAGATAAAACAGAGTGAGAAAGCATTTCAAGAAAATGTTATGTTACAGCTAAAAGATATGAATGAAAAAATGAAGATTCTCGAGGGTCAATGTAAAGAAAAAAGCATACATCAGAAGCTACCAGAAATAGAAGATAAAGGAAAGAGCGAAAAGCTTCATAATACTTTACATATTCTTTTCCCTCAATTAAAGCTTCTTGAAAAATTAGAACAATATAAACAGATTTCTCTAAGTGCAAATGAAATTCGCGATAGTATTTTGCAGATATTAGAGAAAACTCAGATATTTCCAGAGAAGATAGATTTATATGTAACAGTTGACAGAGAGAAGAAGTTTGGATTCTTCGAAAAAAGCATATGCACCTTGCTTTCACATAGGATTTACGACATTGAAAAAAATTTAAATATACTTGTTGGAAATGAATCAGTTTATGTAATTCTTGGAAACTTACAGTATGAAAATAGCGATTTTCTTAGAGCAAAAGAATATTATCAGAAAGCAATTGAGGTGAAACCTTTATTTGCTCTTGCATGGAACAATTTATGTATGTCTCTTATTCGAATAAACAAGAATCAAGAGGCGCTTGCTGCTATTGAAAGATATCTGGAATTAGAGCCGCAGGATGTGCGGGCATGGCATATCAAAGGAATGGTACTTGATAGGCTTGAGCGTTATGAAGAGGCTCTTACAGCATTCGATAGGGCATTAGAATTAAATCCTCACGATGCACGCACATGGTACAGCAGCGGGTTAGTTTTAGGGCATCTAAGTCGTTATGAAGAAGCTCTCAAAGCATATGATAATGCGATTGAACTGGAACCCAATTCCCCAGACCTCTGGCATAGTAAAGGTTTTACACTTATTCAATTAGGTCTTCCTGAGAAAGCCTTAAAAGCTTATGACCGGGCGATTAAACTGAAGCCCATTCCAGATGCATGGTATAACAAAGGGTTAGCACTCGGAAGGCTTGGAAGATACGAGGATGCATTAAAAGCCTTTGAGATGGCACTTGATTTAAAACCTGATTTCCATGAGGCGTGGTACAACAAAGCATGTCTTTATTCTTTAAAAGGGGATAAAACCAATGCCCTGTCAGATCTGTCGAAAGCCATTATGATAAATCCTGCCTGTAAAATTATGGCAAAAGAAGATGAGGAATTTAGAAATCTAATTGAAGATGAGGATTTCAAAAAAATTGTGGAATAGCTGAGTTTAGATTAAATAAATTCTAAACCAACCTTATGATAAATACTATCTGATCGTTGTATCCAGCGAACAATTGCTTTTTTAGAAGTTGAAAAGAGAAGATTTTTGATTATTATAATCTGTCCTTCTTTTATATCTTTATTTGTTTTAAGACATAAACCAGATGTATTTATATTGAGCACAAACCCAATACAGGTCTCTGAATTAGATGTAGAATTGAGTGTATATTCTATAGTTAGAAAGGGAAAGTCATTTCTTGAGTGTTTTCGTTGATCTGGGAAAATACCCTTATCGCTGTTATTATTCATAAGCCTATAAAATTTCTTATTTCCTTTTCACTAATAAAAAAACGACAACAATTTTATCAAATTAATTTTTCGAAAGTCTACAGGAAAATTCACTATAAAATTAACAACTTCCATCTTAAAAGTTTTCCTAATGTTATTTTGATTCTTTCAGGATAGATAGTCAATACTACTAAGGTAGGATTTCAATTATTGAATGGTTGTGTATTTTAAAATATTCTTTTATTTCTTCTTTTGTGAACTGAAAATGGTTTAAAGCTACAATACAATCAATTCCGCTTTTTCTGGAAGTTTCAGCAATAATAGATATCATATCCTCTACTGGCACATGTTTAGAATAATGAAGGTCAATTTCGATATTTAGTATTTTATCGAATTCTTTTAGAAATGATTCTTTCAGATTTTTTAATCTAATCCATCCCTCTTTTGATATTTTTGTTAATTCCTGTTTTGTATTAAACTGATTTTCTTTCTGCATAGTCTGCCTCTTTTAAACTATTCATAGTAGTAAAACAATTCATTGATTCAAACCAGTATTTCCTATCATATATCATTGTTGATGTAATTTTAGAAGAGATTCCAATTCTTCATATTGTTTTTTTATACCTGTTTTGCATAATACGCATATGCTATCTTTCTGATATGTCTTCATAGAACAGATTTTACATTTGTTAGCATTTTTAGGTTTATTTTCATAATCTGTCTTCTCAGTTTTCTGTTTCATCCATAGAAATTTTTGTTCTCTCATATTTATCATTAATTTTGCCATCATATATATCCTCCCCTTTTATATTTTTGTCCTTTTTATTTTTCTGAATGCTTGTTAATGAAATATGAAGAAAGATTTCAGAGACCTTTTCGAATTCATCCGATTTGTCAAAAAAGAAATCTGCACCGTATTCGAAGCATAAGTCACGATACTGTGGATAGGGATAATTTGTAAGCATTATCACAACTGGATAATTGTTTTTCTTTGTTATTGTTGATAAAACATCTATTCCATTTCCTCCGGACATCTGTATGTCGAGAATAACAACATCTGGTTTAGAATTCTGAATTATTTGTATTGCCTCTTCAACATTATCAGCTTGTTCTATTAAATCAACTTTTTGAATATTCAAAATCATATTACTAAGCCTTTTTCGGATTTCTGCAGAGTCATCTGCAATAAGAACTTTCATAGTTTTAATATCTTTCTTATTTTTTTAATTCATTAAAATTGCTCATTTAATATTAGATATCTCTTTAGTTATTTTTAACAAATATAAATGGTTGAAAATAGTGGTATTTGTCTTAAGATTTTGTAGGAGTATTCTTAATTTTTTGTAGATATTTGTCCTACATTTGAAATTAATAAAAATAATGCAGATATTGCTCGAAAATTTCTTTAACTCGAAATTTTCTCATAACATCTACATTATTCTAATTGCATTTTTCGGGTTAATAAATAAATAAACTATCTTCACAGAATTATTCTGAACACCTTTGAAAAATTGTATTTTAAGTTAAACTCGGGTTGTATTATGAAAAATGTGGATGAAAAATAAATATCATGGTAGCAGGTTGTTTTTTATTACATAATGAGTTAATTCTGCATTTGTTTTCATCTTCATTTTTTCTAAAATGCGCGTTCTGTAACTGCTCACAGTTTTTACACTTAGAAAGAGTTCTTTCCCGATTTGTGATACTGTCTTTCCTGAAGCAATCATAAGTAGAACCTGGTATTCACGGTCTGAAAGTATTTCATGAGCAGGCTTTTGAGCATCTTCTTGAATTTCAAAAGCTAATTTTTCTGCAAGAGAAGATGTAATATACTTTCTGCCTTGAGAGATTTTACGAATAGCTTTAATCAGTTCATCAGGAGCACTCTCTTTCATAATATATCCAGATGCACCTGCTTTCATTACTCGAACTGCATATTGTTCTTCAGGATGCGCAGTTATAATCAGCACAGGCATTTTTGGCTTTTCTTTTTTTAACTGTTTAAGAACTTCAAGGCCATTCAAACCTGGCATAGCGATATCAAGCAGGATTATATCAAAATCATTATTAAAAATTTTTTCTATAACTTCATTTCCATTTCTTGCTTCATCAGAAACAATCAAATCAGGATATTCTGCGATGATACGTTTCAACCCTTCCCGAAACATCGTATGATCATCTGCAATGAGTATCTTTATCATTTCAGTTTTCAGAAGATTCATTAAAAGGAATTTTTACAGTAACCTGAGTGCCCATGTCTTTCATGCCTTTTATGATAATATTTCCTCCGAATATTTTCACACGTTCTCTCATTCCTATAAGACCGAAAGATTTAGGATTATTGATTTCATCTTCTGTGATTCCTTTGCCATTGTCTTGAATTTGCAATTCAATATTGCCGCTTTTTTTCATTAAAGAAATATTAACTTTTGTTGCATGTGCGTGGCGTGCGATGTTTGTAAGTGTTTCCTGGAAGATACGAAATATTGCTGTGTTGCGATCTTTATCTGAAGATAAGTTCTTCGGAACTATGTTGATTTCGCTCTTTATTCCAGTCCTTTTTTGAAATTCCTGAGCCTGCCATTCAATAGCTGCTGCAAGACCTAAATCGTCTAATAAGCCAGGCCTTAAATCAGTTGAAATTCTTTTCATTGTCTTAATTGTCTTATCTATAATGCTTATCATTTCATTTATTCTTTCAGTTAATTGAAAACTGTTTTCCGGCAATTTCATCTTTAACCATGAAAGGTCCATCTTTAAAACTGTAAGTGATGAACCCAGTTCATCATGAATTTCCCGTGCAATATTTGTTCTTTCTATTTCTGTTACTTTATGTAGGTATGCAGTAAGATTCCGCAATTCCTCTTCGCTTCTTTTAATTTTTTCCTCTGCTTGTTTCCATTCCGTAATATCTCTGATAAGATTTATTGCTCCCAAAATGTTATTTTTTGCATCGTAACGTGCTATTGTCTTTATTTCTAAAAATCTGTCCATATCCGGGTCATAGAGATTATAAGTAATAGAATTCTTTGCGGAAGATGATTTATTAGTCTTTTTTTCTGTTTCAATAGGTGCTACTATATTTTGCATCTGTTTATTCCATTGTTTTTTTATCTCTGCAAAGAAAGGACGGTTTATCATTTCTTCAGCTGCTTTATTCATGCGGATGATATTAAAATCAATATCATGAACAATAATGGCTTCATTTATATCGTTGAAAGTTTTTTCCCACTCTTCTTTAGCAAAGAAGAGAAATTTTCCTATATTTTCGAGTTTAAAAATATAAGTTGTGAAAAAAACAGTCAAAACAGAAAAATAATATACCGTTGGAGGTATCCATAAATTTAACAAGATAAACAATGTAAAGATAATAACAGTGATGAGCAGAAGGAATATCAGAAGAACAATAATGAATTTTTTTTCATTTATATTTATGAAGATTATAAAGGAGGCAACAGACAGAATAATAATGCCGAGCCATCTGACGAAGGGGTGAATATCTTTTATATAATTTTTATCGATTAGATTATTGAGGATATTTGCATGAATTTCAATGCCGGACATCCTGTCCCTTTTCTGTGTAAAAGGCGTAAGCATTTTTGTTTCAATGCCAGCTGCTGTTACGCCAACGAGAACCACTTTATTTTTGAAAAAATCTAAAGGATAATGACCTTCAATCACATCAACAAGCGAAATATGCTTGAATGTCTCTGTATTTCCATAAAAGTTAATATACATTATGTCTTTTTGCAATATTACATTTTCGTATGAGGACTTGCGGGAAATAAAAGCAGTATCAAGGTTTTGAAAAGGTTTGCCTGTTATTGTTTCATAGATGGCAGAGGTGAAAGAGGGGATATCGGTATTCTTAAAATTAAGTGTATGAAATACGCTTCTTACAACCCCATCAATATCTTGCTCTATGTGAATATGGCCAGTCTTATGAGGAGATAAAGATTTTATCGGATAGATAATATTAAAAAGATTATCAATATATATCGGCATTATGACTCTTCCCTGACTTTTAATAAGATCTCCGAGGAATTCATCATCTTCTGAAGGTTCGGACATGATAATATCAAATCCTATCGCACTCGCCTGCTCTATTCGTTCAATTAATTTTACATAATTAATTCTTCTTAAGGGCCAGCGTCCCAGTTTATTGAGCGATTTTTCATCAATAGCGACAATTATTATATTTTTGTTGCATACCATATCCCCCCTGATTCTGAAAGAAAGGTCATAAAGATAATGATTGATTCCTGTAAAAAATCCGAGGTATTCTGCAATAAATATGAAAGCGATACAGATAGCAGTCAAAAATATATAACGAATTTTCATATATATAAAATGATTTTGTTATAAAGAGCAGTTTCAGAATGTCAGAAAAAACAAAAATCCCAGTGTTCCTAAAATACCAAGCAATTTATAAAAAGGAGATTTTTTAATCTCAAACATCTGAGGTTCGGAGAAGTCCCCCTCAGAGCCCATAGGGTCAATAGGACTTACACGCACAAAATATGTCCCAGATTTTTTGGGTTTTTGTATTTTAATTTCCGATTTTTCAACCAATTGATTAATAAGTATATCTTTGAATTCTTTATCAGTCGACAATTGAAAACGGTATTTCATATTAACTCCCAAATCCAGCCATGTTATATTTATTTTTTTATCAACTATCTCAGGGACTTCCACAGGTGGAGCTGGTTGAATTGTGAAACTCAGGATGTTTGACCATGCTCCTTGGTATCCATCATCAGCAATTGAACTTATCCTAAAATAATAGGTCTTATAATCCAGATTTTTTGTTTTATAAACGGTGTCTTTAATGTCCTTGCTTTCATCAAAAATTATATTGAATTCTCTATCTTCAGATATTTGAATATGATATTTGACGGCATCATTAACACCAAGCCATTTTAGCAATATCGATTTTTTTCTATACACAGTTTGGTCAGCAGGGATTTCGAGAAAAGGAGGCACGGGATTAATTCTTATCTTGATGGGTATCGCTTGAGAGGATAAACCTTCGATGCCTAAATTGTCTATACTCCGAGTTTCCAGATAATAGGTTCCGTCTTCTACAGGATAGATTTCAAAAGTTTCATGTGGTTTTATTACTCTCTCATAAACTATGTTTTTAATATCTTTATCCTGTGAAAATATAACTCTATAAGAGACTGCATTCTCAATATTTGTGAATGAAAGAACAATCGGAAAATTTTTATAAATCGGCTCAACTTTAATCAATGCGGGTGGAGGTAAAAGTTTTTGAGGAACTAAAGGTTTTTCTCCTTTCCTTACAAGGGTTCCTTCACCTTCCTCAACAGTCACAACTTGATTCATAGCTTCAACATTAACATTGCCCTGAAGTACTTCAGCACGTGTTATATTATTCTCATCCACAGAAGTCCTAAAGGTAGTTCCCCTTACTGCGCAGATTGCGGAAGGAGAGTCTATCTGAAATCTGGATTCTCGACCTGTAGCTTTTTTAATCTTTGTGATAGTTTTACCTGTCAGTAAAAATAATTTTTGGTAAGTATAAAAATTAGCTTTTTCACGGGAGGTGAATAATTCCAGAGTTGTATTTGAATCCTGAAGCAAAGAATGATTATCCTGAAATGTAATCTCGATACGGCTTTGATCTCCTGTCTTTATCCTGTATCCCTCTTTTATATGATCATTTAGAAAAAGCATTTTCCATTCAGTCGAATTAGGTGGTTGGTAAAGGACACTACCTTTAATGAAACTTACTACGCCATCAGTCTGTTTTCCCTTTAAAAGTTTTATAGGAATGCGCAGAGTCTGTCCAGGATAGATCAAATCCGGGTTATGTAGTGAATTTATTCTGGCAAGTTCTCTCCACTTAGTAGGGTTTTCAAGATATTTTTCTGCAATTTTTATTAGACAATCATCTTTTTGAATAATTATGTCAATAGCTTGTTCATCCTGGCAATAAGAAATGAAAGGGATATAAAAAGTGATGAAAAAAGTAAGGATAGCAACAATTCGTTTTCTTGTCATAAAATTGTCCCTATTCCTTTTAGGATTATAAAATGCTTTTAGAAAATAAGTAAAATCTATTATTTCTTTTTACTTGGTTTTTTATTTAGATCATCAAGTTTTTTCTGAGCAAGCTTTGATTCAGTTGATTGTGGATAGCGGTCAATCACCTGTTCAAGCAATACCCTTCCAACCTTGTTCTCTCCTATTTCAATAAAACAGAGAGCCTGTTTATAAAGAGCATTTGGTATTTTTTTGTTTTCCGGATATTTTTTTAGTAATGTCTCATAGGCAAGAATTGCATTTTCATAGTCTTTTTCCCTGTAATATGTTTCTGCAATCCAGAAATATGCATTGGCAGTTAGATCATTATTTGGAAATTCTCTTGTAAAATATTCAAACTGGTCTCTTGCCTCTCTATATTTTTTACTCTCAAATGTGGCATATGCAGCATCATATTTTGCCTTTGCTCCATAACTTGCATCCTCTCCTGAAGTCTCCTCTTTTTTAGATAAGTCTATTTCTTCTTTTTTCTGTTCCTTTGCTTTTTCTTTCTGTTGTTGTATCTGATTTTCCATGGTATCCAATTTAGTTTTGATATCTTTTATCTGTCCTTCAAGACTTGTTATTTGTAATTTAATAATATCTATCTCTGTTGTCATATTTTTCAGTGTATTTTCTGTATAAAATTTACTCTCATCAAACCTTCCACTGAGATTCTGAATATCCTTCGATAAATTATTGAGGGTGCTCTGAAGTTCAGCCTGACTTGCTCTTACAACGTTAAATGAATCCTCTTTTGCAACCCCTTTTGTTTTCTCATGCAAAGAGTTTATTTCATTTTTGAGTTCAATATTCTGCATTTGAAGTTTGTTAATGTCATATCTAACCATATCAACGTCCTGTCTTGTTACACAGGCAAACAAGAGGCAGAATAAAATAAATACTACACAATATGCAATTTTAAAGGATTTGATAAAGATTGATATTAGTCTTTCCCCCACTATTTAACCGGTTCCTTAACTATTATGAAATGAGCTCTCCGGTTTTTTGCCCAGCATTCTTCTGTCTGATCTGTACAAGTAGGTTTTTCTTCTCCGTAGCTTATTATTTCAATTCTTTGTGATGCTACGCCCAGTGCAATAAGGTAATCTCTTGCTGCTTTTCCCCTTCTGTCTCCAAGGGCAAGGTTATATTCATTGGTGCCTCTTTCATCACAATGCCCCTCAATTAAAAGTTTGGCGTTGGTGTTTTTCAGCATCCAGGAAGCAACTTCCTCTAAAACAGGTTTTGCATCAGATCGGATATCATACATATCAAAATCAAAATATATATCACTGAATCTGCCACTCTCTTCTTTTGTCTGTTTTATTTCATCCTCCGATTCTATCTTAGCGAGTCGCTGTTCTGTAATCCTTTCTTCGGGCTTTATATCTCTCTTGGAAGTTTCTTGTGAAGATATCCCTGTTTGTTGCTGTTGTTCAGGTTCTCCGGTTACTGCAACCTTCTTAGGTGCACAACCGAAACCTGCAAGGGTCAATAATAAAAATATTGCAAGAACTTTTTTCATGTAAACCTCCTGTTTGCAATTCTCTTCATGCTAATTGATAAATATTAATATAAAAGTAATTACTGTTTCAATAATTTTTGTCATAAGCCAAATAATAGTAAATATTCAATATAATAAATAGATTTAATTATAAATGCATTCCTTTATAAGGAAGTATAAGATCAGTAATTATTTACCATCTTATAACAAGGATTACGAAGAGTATTGAATTTTATTTTACTTTTTATAAATAAATTTATTAAATTATATAAATTAACTTTTGGAGGTATGAGAATGACGATATCGGATAAGGCTGCTGAGAAAGCAAAGGCGTTACTTGTTCAGGAAGGTAAGGCTGAATGGGGGATACGTGTTTATTTAGCAGGCGAAAGTTGTTGCGGGCCATCTTATGGTCTTAATTTACAAGAAGGACAAATGCCCAATGATGAAGTTATCGAAAAAAACGGTTTAAGAGTCTTTGTTGATAAACATTTAATAAGTTCCCTTGCAGGGATGGAACTTGATTATTATTCAGACGATGAAAGAGAGGGTTTTGTACTTACCGGCGGAATTCCATCTTGTGGTTCCTGTAATTCCGGATGTGACTCCTGCGGCTAAAAATTAAAGTATAACAGATGTTTCCAATCCACAGGCCAAGAAGATTACGAAAAAATGAAACAATCAGGAGAATGGTGAGGGAGACTTCACTTTCTCCTGATAATTTCATATATCCACTTTTTGTTACTTTTGGAAAAGGTGTTAGAAAAGAAATATCATCGATGCCAGGATGTTTTCAGGAGTCTGTTGATAAAGTGGTTAAACATGCGAAAGAGATACATTCTCTTGGCATACCTGCCGTAATAATTTTTGGAATCCCCGAATATAAAGATGATATAGGTTCAGGTGCGTATGATGAATATGGGGTTGTTCAAAATGCAATAAGGGCGATTAAGGATGCAGTTCCAGAACTTTATTTGATAACAGATGTATGTATGTGTGAATATACAAACCATGGACATTGCGGTATTGTTAAAAATGGATATGTCCAGAATGATCCTACCCTTGAATTGCTTGCAAAAGAAGCTGTATCACACGCAAAGGCTGGTGCAGATATGGTTGCTCCATCTGATATGATGGATGGCCGCATTGAGGCAATCCGCGTTGCACTTGATGATGAGGGATTTTCTGAAATACCTATTATGTCATATGCTGCAAAATATGCATCGGCATTTTATGGACCTTTTCGAGAAGCTGCAGAATCTTCTCCCAAGTTTGGGGATCGGCGTTCATATCAGATGGATAGCGCAAACAGGAGAGAAGCACTTAAGGAAGTAGCACTCGATATAGAGGAAGGCGCAGATATTGTTATGGTAAAACCAGCACTTGCTTATCTGGATATAATTTCTGACGTAAAAGACTCTTTTGATATTCCTGTAGCAGCTTATAATGTGAGCGGCGAGTATTCTCTTGTAAAAGCAGCGGGGAAGCTAAACTGGATTGATGAAAAGCGGATAATGATGGAGATACTCATATCAATTAAAAGAGCAGGTGCTGACATTATTCTTACCTATTTTGCAAAAGAAGCAGCAAAGATATTAAATAGATAGTAGAGTCTCACATATATTTATCCCAAATCCAGCGATAAGCAACGTAATCCCTTGCTATAAGTGTCATTGCGAGCACCTGAAAGGTATGTGCAATCTTTTCTTAAACAACGAGATTCCTCGCTGTGCTTGGAATGAAACCTCTTTATTGCTGGATTTGGGTTTACCTTATTTCTCAGTGGCTTGAATCATTTATTTTCGATGAATATGATAATAATGATATGAGAATGGCAGAGAGGATAATTTTGGGGAAATTTACTATGAAGGAGATTAATAATATTATACAAAGAGCCTCCTGTATTCAAGATATTTCAGAGAGAATTAATACTATTTCTCATTATTTCATCGGTGTAGAATATGGAGAATCAACCTTAATAGGCCGTCAGGATACTCCTGAAATCTTTATTATAAATCTTGAAAAAATGGACTGCTTTACATTCCTTGATTATGTAGAAGCAATGCGATTATCAAGATCATTTTCTGAATTTGTAATAAATTTGAAAAGGGTTAGATATAAAAATGGGGTTGTTTCTTTTGAGAATAGAAATCATTTTTTTACAGACTGGTTGGAATACAATTCAGATTTTGTTGATGAGGTCACAGATATAATTGGTGGTCAAAAAATAGATATAATAATAAAAAATTTAAATATAAAAGAGAACGGAACATTATTTTTACCGGGAATTTTGTCTACAGAAAGGGAAATTCGATATATACCATGTGAGAGATTTGATGACTCCGTTTTTAGTAAATTAATAACTGGTGACTATGTTGGCATTTATTCCAGATTATCTGGACTCGATGTCTCTCATGTTGGAATTATAATAAAAGAAGATAAAAATATTTTTATCAGGCATGCTTGTTCTCAGAAAGAGATCAGAAAAGTGGTTGATCAGGATTTAATACAATATGTATCAGATAAGCCTGGCATTATTGTATTCAGGCCAAAAGCTTTCAAGTAGAATCTGTGTTAACTTTTTTCTTCAGATAACCCAGTAATCGCACCTCGAAGTATCCATAATAGCAAAAGACCTGGCAGAGCAACAAGGAATGTGACGAAGAAGAAATTTGGCCATCCTACTGCTTCGACAAGGAATCCGGATGTGGGTGAGATAAAGATGCGGCCTATTGCAGCGAGTGATGATAAAAGGGCATATTGTGTTGCTGTATAGCGGTGGTTGCACATAGCCATCAGGAGAGAAACAAAAGCCGATGTTCCCATGCCCCCAGCGAAGTTTTCAAAGGCTACTGTAAAAATTAAAAGAGTGTAACTTTTACCAAACCAGGCAAGAACCATGAAGGAGAGGTTTGATATTGCCTGGAGAATGCCAAAGACAAGGAGAGAGCGAAAGAGTTTCAGTTTAACCATCAAAGTACCGCCAAATATTGCACCAACAATCAGTGAAGCGAATCCGAGTCCTTTGTTTATAGTTCCTACTTCTCCAACTGAAAAGCCTATCCCCCTTATCAGAAAGGGGGTAGTCAGAGTTCCTGCATAAGCATCGCCCAACTTATAAAGAACAATAAGTATCAGAAGCAGCGTTGCAGAATCTCTTGAGAAATAATTTTTCATAGGACCTACAATTGCCTCCTGGAGATTATGAGGAGGAATCGTTTTTTTATCAGGTTCATTACCGAGAAGTGTTGTTATTACACCAACTCCCATTATGCCTGCCATTAACAAATATGTATTTCTCCAGAATATATATTCAGATATGACGAAGGCCAGAGCACCCGACACAAGCAGTGCTATCCTGTATCCCATTACAAATACTGCAGCCCCGACTCCACGTTCATGTTCACGCAGGATATCTGTTCGGTAGGCATCAATAACAATATCCTGAGAAGCAGAAAAGAACGCTACCACAAGTGCAAGAACTGCCAGAAAGAAGGGGGCTTGTTGTGGAGAACTATATGCCATTAATGAAATGCCTATTATTAAGCTAATTTGTGTAATGATTATCCAGCCACGGCGTCTGCCTAAGATTGGGGGAACAAAACGGTCCATTATCGGTGACCACAGAAATTTCAGAGTGTATGGTATACCGACAAGCGTGAAAATTCCTATTGTACGTAAATCAACACCTTCAACAGTCATCCATGCCTGTAATGTTCCGCCGGTAAGAGATAAAGGAAGTCCTGACGCAAAGCCGAGAAATGTAATAATAGCAATATTCCTGTTTTTAAAAACCTGAAGATATGGGTTGATGTCTATTCTCAATCATTTTCCTTTCATGATATGGTTACTATTATAGCAATTTGATAGTCTTGAGATACCTGTGATTATGGGATATGAATACTCAGAGAGTTTCAAGACTGTTTAATTTTTTGGTCTTTTTTTGGGCATTCCGCACTTATGCGGAATCCAGTATCAAAAAATTTTTAAAAAAGAACTGGATCATCCGGTCAAGCCGGATAATGACGATCATTGGAACAGTTCGCTATAAATCAAGAATTAAAAATTTGAACATAAACAAGAAACTGTTATAAAATTACTCTATAAAGAATAATTTATAAGAAGGACGCTATTATAAGAATGAAACCCACAAAACATTCTTATAAATCATTCAGGGATCTGAAAGAAGCTCTCGATAATATCAATCTAACATTTTGTCAAAGTACCATTAAGGATAATAGGACAGATGAAGAGATTTTTACTGAGGCTATGTCTGATGTCAGAGAGATAAAAGAATTCAGGGATATCCCTTATGAAAGACACGTAAAAATTAAATTTCTTAAACAACTGCAGGATGATTCGATAGAGGTCTTAAGAGAAATCGTGAAGGGAAAGAAAAAAATAAGGTTATCAGATACCGGAGAATATATCGAATGGGTGCATCCGGATATTCCTAAAAATGTTGCAGAAAAACTTCATCAGGGACATTTTTCTGTGCAAGACTATATTGATATGCACGGGATGACACTCGATGAGGCAAAGGATGCATTCTCAAGATTCTTTAAGGATGCTTTAAAAAGACGTTTATTCTGTATTAAGGTGATACATGGCAGAGGGCTCAGGTCTCCAAAAGGAGCGGTTCTGAAAGAAGCATTACAGAAATGGCTTCGTGGTTCATTTAGAAAGTGGATACTTGCTTATTCCAGTGCAAGAGATTGTGATGGTGGATTAGGAGCAACTTACATTATTCTCAAAACATGATATGAAAAAAGAGATTGAAAAAACTTTTAAAATAAAAATTTATTATGAAGATACAGATGCAGGTGGTGTTGTTTATTATGCCAATTATCTTAAATATCTGGAACGGGCGCGCACAGAATTTTTTTCTGAGAAAGGTGTAGATGTAACTCAATATCATAATAATGGATATTTTTTTGTTGTTATACACGTTGACATAGATTATAAAAGACCCGCCATGCTTGGTGATATTATCGAGGTAACGACAGAATTGGTAGAAATGAAAAATGTGACAATTACCCTTAATCATCAGATTCTCAGAGATGATAAGGTTCTTGTAGATTCCACAGTAAAAGTGGCCTGTATCGGAAGGGATGGTAAGCCAAAGAGAATCCCTGATGAGATAAGGAGCGTTTTTGAAGCCTTCTAATTTATTGTGACTATACCTGAATTACCTAAATTGCCTTCAATAGAATAAGAATAGTCATGAAATAATTTGATAACCCATAAATTAGTCATTAAATGATGTGTTATGCATGAAGTTGAAAACATCGATCGCTCTTTGCCTAATGAAAGATACAGAACTATTTGATCTGCGATGTGAGGATCGAGGGCCGAATTAGCAGAGAAAAAACGAAGAAACTCATAAGCAGTTTCTTCCCCAACTTTTTCAGCTTTTTTACCTCTTTCACCGAGAGAACTAAATCCTGCTATTGAATGTTCAAATTCAGATTTAAAGAATACAAAAGTTCCCTGACCAGGAGTTTGCACGTCAAGTAGTTCAATATCAAATCTTATCTCATCCCCCTGTTCTAAAGATGGTTTGAGGGCATGGTTCATAAGAGTTTTTATTAAAGCATTTTTCTGGCGTTCAGCTATTGATAAAGGTAAATTGCCTACAGCAGAGTAACCACTTAGCTCAATCAATCGACCTCTTTCAAGGATTTTTAATGACTTGATATCTTTTGCTGGAGAAATTTCAGCTCTGATCTTCCCCCCTCCTTTTGGATAAAAGCCATAAGATTCTATTGTAAGATTTATTTCTATCCCCAATTTTTTTAAGAATGGAGCAAAAACCTCTGAAAGATAATGGAAGGATGGGCTGAAAGGCACATGGGTGCCACCTTTAAGAATTATTGTAGATTTTTCTTTTGAGAATACGAGAGAAGGTATCAGTGTCTGAAGCACCAATGATGTGGAGCCTGCAGTTCCAATATCAAAGAAAAAATCTCCATTCTTTACTTCTTTAGGTAAAAATAAAAGCTCTGTTGAACCAGTATAATCGCCTTTTACTTCAGCATTTGAAAGAAGTTGAGCTGCTCTAACTGCTGTCAAATGTTGCGGCATAAGGCCTGGTTTCTTCCTTCCTTTCCTTATATTAAAAATCCTGAACTGTTTTCTGTGTAGGCAGGAGAGACTGAGGGCAGACCGCAGAATCTGTCCCCCGCCTTCACCATAACTCCCATCAATTGTTATCATTAATATAATTTCCCTGATAGTAATTTTACTATAATTAATCGAATAAAAAATGGGCACATTTTAAAAAAAAATTATTTATCGCATTATATAAATTATTATTTATAGATAGAATTTTTTATTCTTAAATGATATAAAAGAAAAGTATATCGGATAATTAAATAAAGAAATTCTCAGGAGGTATAATCATGGATTTAAAAAATGTTCTGGAAATCAGCAAAGATGGAGTGAGGATAAAAGATTTGAATGAATTGAAAAAGATTATGGACAGTCTTATCTATGAGGCTGTATTTTCAGAAGACGGTAAAAGAAATGCTCTTTTATTACTAATAAAGGAGATAGCAAAAGAAGCAGGTGCAATTCCATCGTCAATTCAGTCACTCTATGAGGAGATGGGAAGAGCATACCCTAATTTTACGGTCCCAGCTATAAATATAAGAGGCCTAACGTATGATGTTGCCAAAGTGATATTCAAAAAAGCTATAGATATGAATGTCAGTGCATTTATTTTTGAGATAGCCCGTTCAGAGATAGGATATACAAAACAGAGACCACTTGAATATTCAGCTGTAGTGCTTGCAGCAGCGATAAAAGAGGGTTTTCAGGGCCCTGTATTTATTCAGGGTGATCATTTCCAGCTCGTCAGGAAGAATTACCTATCAGATGCAAAGTTAGAAACTGATTATGTTAAAGGTTTGATAAAAGAGGCAATAGATGCCGAATTTTATAACATTGATATTGATACATCTACAATTGTTGATATAGATAAAGAAACAATTATGGAACAGCAAAGACCAAACTTTGAGATGACAGCAGCGCTTGCAACATATATAAGAGAAATTCAACCTCAGGGTGTAGATATTTCTATCGGTGGAGAGATTGGCGAGATAGGCGGAAAGAACAGCACACCTGATGAATTGAAGGCTTATCTTGATGGATTTAAAGCTGTGTTCAAAGCAGGAAAAGGATTGAGCAAACTCAGTGTCCAGACTGGAACGAGCCATGGCGGGATTGTGCTTCCTGATGGAACACTTGCAAAGGTGAAGATAGATTTTGAAACTCTCAGGGTTCTTTCAAACCTTGCACGAAAAGAATACGGTCTTTCAGGATGTGTCCAGCATGGCGCTTCAACTCTTCCTGAAGATGCTTTCAATATGTTTCCTGAAACAGGCACATCTGAAGTTCATCTTGCTACAGGTTTTCAGAATATCATCTATGACAGCCGTCATCTTCCTGCTGAATTCAGAAAAGAGGTATATGATTTTATCAAGCAGGAATACACAAAGGAATGGAAGGAGGGACAGACTGAAGAACAGTTTATTTATAGTACTCGAAAGAAAGGCTTTGGTCCTTTAAAGAGGAAATGGTGGGATTTACCTTCTAATATCAAAGAACCTATTATGAAAGAACTTGCGGACAAGTTTGAATTACTTTTTAATAAACTGAAAGTTGCAAACACAACTGATATAGTAAGAAGGACAGTAAAACCTGTAGTTGTCAAAAAGCAGATTAATATAGATTTATTAGAATCTTAACCAATATTAAGGAACGCTTCCTTCTTCCCATGAGATTTCTAAAAGTCCAGGAATCACCGATATTCTGCTGACTATCTCCCGCCAGTATGAAAGTTCTTTGCTGACTAAACGGATTCTGTAGATTATTGATGGTGGCGAGAAGCTTTGAAGGAAGTTTATATACTGGACATTAAGTTCAGGAAACTCAGAAAAGATTTTTTTGATATGATCAAGTGGACATTCTTTTCCATCAAATTTCAGGATTAGAATCGTGTATATATCTCTTGAAAAAAATGGTTTGAGAAGCCGCACATTATAAAGAACTATAAGGCTTAAAATAGTACATGTAATAGCAGGGAATAAATAACCAGCACCCACTGCGAGTCCTATACCTGTAACAAGCCATAATCCTGCAGCAGTAGTTAGACCTCGAACAGAACCTTTTCCTTTTATAATAGCACCAGCACCCATAAAACCCATGCTTGCGATTGCGTAAGATGCTATCCTTGCTGGATCAAGACGGACTACTGAATCAACATTTAGATGGCGGAAGAGTGCTTCCATATTCAGGGAAAGCATCATCATTAAGCATGCTCCAAGACTTACGAGAAGATTTGTCCTGATGCCAGCAGCCTGACCATGCGATTCACGTTCAAAGCCGATTGCTCCCCCGAGAAGGGCTGCTATTATAAGTTTGCTTAATTCAGATAGAACAATATTAAATTCAAGCATATTTTGATTAAATATAACACATTTTTAAGAATCTTTATCTCTCTCTATCAACAGAGTCGATATAACCGCCTGCTTCCCCGATAGCTGTGGCAGTTTTTCCAAACATGCCGACCTAATTTATTATCTCGAGTCTGACTGTGATGCTATAGCTTGGGCTCGGCGTTGTTCTCATAGGAATATTATGCAGTCAAAAAAATAGCTCTCCATCATTAATAAGACATAACAATTTTTTAAAAAAATGTCCTATTTATGGAATAGGACCATAGGCGATATTATTATTGTTATCATTAGACTCCACGATTTCATTGTCGGCATCAATCACAGCAATTACATATTGTCCTGAGGCAGACTGGCCTGAGGAGAAACTGTAACTCAATTTCTTTTCCTTATTTTTATCTACCTTCACCTTTCCTGTAGAAACCTGTTTCAGGGGTGTGTCACCTGCATTATATATATTGTCAGTTGAAAGATAATATCTCACAAAAGACGTTGTTGCATCTTGTTTCCCAATATTTTGAATACTTAGCTTCCCTTTTATTTTACACTTTGTCCCGCTCTTCTTTGTCTTGCAGGTCTGTTCCATTGTGAGCCATTGACCGGTAAGATCAGGCAGACCAGCAGCCTGTGTTCCGCCTGTCCCGCTAAGTAGTACGTTCAGATTAGGAGAACCTGAATCACTTGATATTATCTGAAGTGATGCACTTTTTGATCCTTCCGAGGTTGGAGAGAATGTTACTGTAACAGTGCAGCTTCCACCTGAAGTGATTGTTGGAGCAAGACTTGTGCATGTGCCTGTCTGAAGAGTAAATTGGTCGCTGTCTGTGCCTGTAATATCTATATTGCTTATTATAATATCTTCTGTGCTGGTATTTGAGATAGTAAAAGTAACGGGTGAAGAAGAACTGCCAACAGTTACAGTGCCAAAATCATATGAAGATGGTGAAACTGCAATCTGTGTGGATGTCGTTTTTTCATCTGCTCCTATATCCACTACTCCGTTTATTATCCTTGCATCACCGTCAAAATCTGTTGACGGCAGGGAAGGAGCAGAGTTGTTCCCTGTATCTATACAGGGAGAACCGGACTGAAGGTGAAGGTCTGCTGTAAGTAAGCAGTCTGTCTTAATGTTAGAGCCCTGGCTGTAAATGTCTATATCAGTTACAACAAGGTCTTCACTCATTGCTGTAGAAAAGTTTGCATTAATACCGATGTCATTATTAAACAGGTTTACCGGAGAGCCTGTGTTATTCATATCTATATCAGAATTTACATATAAATCATCTCCGTCATTACCACCTAAATATGCAGTGTTATCCCATAGTATATTGTTGTATATATCTGACACGGCAGAAACAGTAGCACAAGCGATATAAGCACCTCCACCATACTGAGAAGCAGAATTGCCGGTGAACGTATTATTGGTAAAGGTTATTGTTCCGGAGGAAAAAACGTAAGCACCTCCGCCATACACAGAAGCAGAATTGCCGGTGAATATATTGTTGGTGAAGATTATTGTTCCGGAGGAACCTGCATAAGCACCTCCGGCAAGAGAAGAAGTATCATTGCTGCTGAATATGTTATTAGTTAGGATTACTGAACCGAGACAGGAGTAAGCAAAAACGCCGCCACCAAGGGAAGCAGCAGAATTACCGGTAAATGTACTGTTGGCGATGGTTATAGTTCCAGTATTATAAGCATGTGCATAGGCACCACCACCAAAATCAGCGACAGCACTGTTAATGAATTCTGAATTCTGGATAGTTATGCTGGCATTGTTTGTCTTTATGGCAAGACCCCCTCCCTGACTGCTATTATTTGCGTTTTCAAAGCTAATTCCGGTTACAGATATATGTGCATCTGAATCAGAAACTAAACCGGTGGTATCAATGTTTAAAATCTGGACACTTCCTCCGCCATCAAAGATGGTTGAACCTGCGCCGGCACCTGTAATTGTAAGGCTGTAGTTTTCTGTAGTAGGAATATAAATATGCGTAATATTTATACTGTATGTCCCGGCAGCAATATTGATTGTGTCATCCTCACTGTTACTTGAAGCAGTATTCAATGCCTGTTGAAGTTCTAATGGAGTTGATACGTTAAATACAGCACCATAACATGCTGCTGAAAGTACAAAAGAAAAAATAAATACTATGGCTGTAAGACTAAAGCATCTTGTGCAGAAAGGAACGCCTATTTTGATAAATTTCATCATGCTAAATCCTCCCCTTTGATGTTAAGTAAGATACCCCATTACCCTGATTACTATGATAAAAAAGTAATCCTTTATTATTAATAATGTCAATAGTTTTTTTTGCTCTCTTAGTCGAGACCTCCGCTTTGATTCCGCCCCGAAAGCCTTCGGGAATAAGATCACCCGTTATTTTGCTCCGTCAATTTAGCCATATGCCTTGCTTTCCGGTTGTCGAGATATTTATTTGGACAAGTATGATGACAAATATAAATAAATTATAATGTAGAACTTAATTCCGGTCGAGTCCTTTTTCTCCTGTAAAAACGAAAATGCTTGGTATCACGCATGTATAGTTTCCTTCAATTGTTTTTTTACCGTTGTTTGAACAGGAGCATCAAGAGCAAGTTCTTTCCTGAGAGCATCGATTTGTTTCAGCTCCATCTCATCCATCACAATCCTCCTCCATCGTTTGCTTGCTCTGATCAGGACCGAAAAGACGAGTTTCAGACAACTCTGTTCCGTAAAGAATCCGGGTGTTAGAATAATGTTGTGTCTAAGAGTAGAAAAATAAGAGGAGGATACAAGTTGGATCAAAAGACATTTGAAACAATCAAAGACAAAGCTATTGAAACAATATTGAGCAAACATT